>CAIZIQ010000089.1 GCA_903933015.1 uncultured Spartobacteria bacterium
CCTGAGTGGGGATTTTTCGTACGGCTCCTATTTTCCCATCACGAGCGATGGCGATCTTGGTGAAGGAGTTGCTGACATCGATCAGCAGGATCCTTCCATATTTTTTTTTAATCCGTTGTCTCAAGCTGCGGCTCCGGAAGCATTCGCAAGTTCGGCCTCCTCCGGTGGAAGAGCCCCTTGGAAGCGCTTTTTGTCGATGGCCTTCATATAGGCCTCATGGGGGCTGATCGTGCCGTCGAGCATTCTCTCCCAGATGGCATCGTCCATGAACTGCATCCCTTCGGATTTTCCGGCGACGATCACATCCTGAAGTTTTTGGGTAGCTCCCTCACGGATGATTGCGGAGACAGCAGGATTGACCTTGAGGATCTCATTGATGGCAATGCGGCCGCTGCCGTCGGCTTTTTTGAAGAGGAGTTGAGCCACTACTCCGCGCAATGAGGAGGCGAGCATCGTCCTCACTTGGGACTGCTGCTCCGCGGGGAAGGCATCGATCATACGGTCGACTGTCTTTCGCGCATTGTTGGTGTGGAGTGTTCCAAAGACGAGGAGGCCCGTCTCCGCTGCCGTGAGCGCCAAAGAGATGGTCTCCAGATCGCGCATCTCACCTACCAGCACAATGTCCGCATCCTCACGAAGTGCAGCCTTGAGCCCGGATGCGAAGGTCGGGGCATGTTCAGGTACCTCGCGCTGCGTTATGATGCTTTTCTTGTTGCGATGCACAAACTCGATCGGTTCCTCGATCGTTACGATGTGACGGCCGTAGTTGGTGTTGATGTAATCGATCAGAGCGGCAAGGGTCGTACTCTTTCCTGAGCCGGTCGGTCCCGTTACCAGAACGATGCCCCCGCGCATATCGCCGAACTCTTTGATGACCTGGGGGACATTGAGTTGCTCCAGGGTGAGGATCTTGGTCGGAATGAGGCGGAAGACGGCTCCATAGCCGTGCGCCTGCTTGAGGTAGTTGCAGCGGAAGCGACTGCTTTCGTCCATCTGGTAGGCGAAATCGAGATCGCCGCATTCCTCGTATTTTTCCCATTTCTGGGGGGTGCAGATCTCGCTGAGCATGAAAGCCATTTCGTCCCTTGTGAGGGGTTCGTCCCGGATGGGAACAATCTCGCCGTGTCGGCGGATTTTTGGGGGCTGCCCCTCGGCAAGGTGAAGATCCGAGGCGCCGTATTCGATCAGCGCGCGGAAGAAGTCGTCGATATATGCCATGGTCGTCGGTGATTGAGATCTGTTCAGACTCCGCAGATGTTCCTCATTTCAGGTTTGTTCTCCGCACGGTAGATCGCCTCCTCGGCCGTGATGATCCCCTGTCGGTAAAGTTCCGCGACTGATTCGTCCATGAGGATCATTCCCGCTTTCTTGCCTGTCTGGATAATGCCCGGAAGCATGAATGTCTTTGACTCGCGGATCACGTTGGCAACAGCCGGAGAGTTTAGCATGATTTCCATCGCCACAGCGCGTCCCTGACCATCGGCCCTTGGGATGAGTTGCTGACTAACGATGCCGCGAAGTGATTCGCTCACCATGATCCGGATCTGGTCGCGTTGGTCGGTCGGAAAGACATCGAGGAGACGGTCAAGGGTGCGGGGCGCGTTACTGGTGTGCAGCGTTCCTAACACAAGGTGGCCGGTCTCGGATGCGGAGATGGCCAACTGGATGGTCTCGAGATCACGCATTTCTCCCACCATGATGATGTCGGGATCCTCGCGGAGCGCTCCGCGAAGCGCGGCTGCGAATGATTTGGTATGGGTGTGGACTTCTCGCTGGGTGACTTGGCAGCCCGCGGAGGGAATAAGGTACTCGATGGGCTCCTCCAGCGTGATGATATGGTCGGATCGGTGCAGGTTGATTTCCTGCACGAGGGCAGCAAGGGTGGTGGTCTTCCCGCTTCCCATCGGACCGGTAACGAGTACGAGACCGTTGTGATACTGGGTGAGGAGCTTGAGTTGGTGTGGCATTCCCAGTTCATCGAGCGTCCTGAGGGAGCTGGTGATGATGCGGAAGGCCAAGTCGAACCCAAGGCGCTGGCGGACCACGCTGGTCCTGTAGCGCCCGTTGGCATTCGTGTAAGCGAAGTCGACGTCCCCGTGCTCGGCGAGGCGTTCCCACTGCTGTTCGTTGAGAAACCCTTTCACCAGTGCCTCCGTATCTTCGGCGGTCAAGAGGGGCGCGTTCTCCCACATAGGAAGGAGTGCTCCGAACCTTCTGCAGGTTGGGGGGCTGGAAACGCTCAGGTGGATGTCCGAGGCCTCCGCTTGGGCACCGAGATTCAGATAGTCATCAACGTGACTGGGCAATGCATTCTCCATGAAAGTACTTGGGTTTTGGAATGGAGCCGGCTGGATTACTGCTGTCGGCTGCGCTTGGCAAGGCCGGCCTGTGCGGCATTGCTGACGAACTCAACAACCACGGGACGTAGGATCGGGAAAAGGAATTTTCCCAACTCAAGCGCTCCCGCGAGCCATCCGGCTTTCGTCAGGGCGGTGACACCCTGAGAAGCCGGTGGAACCAAGGGGGAGACGGCTGACCTCCTCGACTTGACACCTCTCCCTCCGAAGACCGTGGCAATCAGTCCGGCTGTTGCAGCTCCCCCGATCCAGCGAAGGGGGTGCTCCCTGAACGATTCTGTGAAGCGTCTCCGGAAATCGAGGTCGGAGACAAGGCCCGCATACTCGCGTGAGATGGCCGTGCGACTTTCGCGGACAGACTGCTGGAGTTTGAGAAGTTCCGGTGATGGTGACATGTTCAGCGGTTGGAATCGGAGTAACTGCTCAGGACGTCGATGTCGCGTTGCAATTCGGCCGTCGTGGCTTGGAAGGGACGAAGTGAGACGCGTGCCCTGAGGGCCTTGTACAGGATACCGACAAGGGCGATATGAAGCAGTCCGGCGGCGGCCAGGGATACGGGCCAGCCCCATTTCAGGCAGATGGCAAGCAAGGAGATGACCGAGGCGAGAATGGCGACATAGGCGATCATCGTCACGAGCACTAAGGCAAGCAGCAAGATCAGTCCCCCGATGCTTTGGCGGAGGAAAAGCCGCCCTTCCTCGCCGGCAAGGGCGGCGAGTGAAAGGAGATGTCTGATGATTCCGGCAGTCAGGCCGGTGATCCTGGAGGGGATGCCTCCCGGTAGGCCTTGAGGGTTCATCATGGCTGCGTTGCCGGAAGGTGTGATGCTCAGCGGCGGCGCAGGATCAGCCCCAAGACGAGGCCGGCGGCAAAAGTGATGCCGACTGCCTTGAAGGGGTTATCCCTGACATAGTCCTCAGCCTGCTCGGCGATCTCATCGAACTGAGCCCTGTATTCTGCGGCAGCCTCGGAGGCACGTCCCGACACTTCGTCGTACCGGTCGTGTGCCTGTTTTGAAAGGTCACCATACTTGGCCTTCGCCGTGCTGGAGAGATCCGCATAGCTGTGTCGGGCAGCATCCTTGAGATCTTGGGCTGCTGCCTCAAGTTCACTGCGGCCTGCGGCGTAAGCACTGCGTGCGCTGTTCTTGGCGACCTCAGCCACCTCACGGGCTGCCGCCGCCGTTGTCTCGAGCGCCTTTTTGGCATGTGCCTGGCTGCTTTCGAGCTTTTCAGAGACCAAGGGTGAGTTTTGATGATCGGTCATGGGAGTGATGGGTTGGTGAATCTGGGTGCTGTGACTCCCTGTAAGAATCGCAGAAGTGCAACTCTTGGCAAGGCGGCATCAATCGCCACCACTCCATCGGTAAGCCATTCCACAGGGAAGCCAATTTCCGTCAAGGGCCCCGGTCAGACCTAATTCGATGAGTTCACAGGAACCACCCAGGCGTTGCAGTCGTTTTGTGATCAGCGCGGTCAGGTCTCCCACGGAATCGCTATAGGTGTTCAGAAGAAGGAAGAGGGGGTTCTCGGTGAGGGCTTCCTGAGCAGTATCGATCAAGAAGGGAAGATGTTCGGAGAGTTTCCAGAGTTCTCCTCGCTTGCCCCGACCGAAGGAAGGGGGATCCATGATGATGCCGTCGTAGCGGTTTCCCCGTCGGATCTCCCGTTGCAGGAAGGTCACGGCATCCTCGACGATGTAGCGGATGGAGGTCCCGCCAAGTCCGGAGAGGCGAGCGTTTTCGGAACACCAGTTCACCATGGCCCGTGCGGAGTCAACGTGGGTAACGGATGCACCCGCCGCTGCGGCGGTCAGGGTGGCGCCGCCCGTGTAGCCAAAGAGGTTAAGGATCCTGACAGGGGCCTCCCTCTCTTGGGTATCCCGTACCACTCGAGTGATCCAATCCCAGTTGGAAGACTGCTCCGGGAAGAGTCCGAGATGTTTGGATCGCGTTGGTTTGATGAGGAAGGAGAGTTGACGGAAGCGGACCACGCAGGGATCCGGGAGTGGGGAGCGCCATTTCCAGTCGCCGCCCGTCGCTCGATCTCCGGAATAAAGCCCCTCCCACGACGGCAATGACACAAGGTCCTTCCATGGCCAGAGGGCATTGGATTCAGGACGGAGGATGACACGGTTGCCCCATCGTTCCAGACGCTGTCCGTCACCCGAGGCAAGGAACTCATACCCCTGCCATGCCTGACTTAACGCGGCGGAATCCATCATGTTTTAGAATCCGGTGCGGAATTGAATGATGAGTAACCAGAAATTGAGTCCCGCGATGAGCGCTGCCATGATCCATCCGGTGGCCCGTACCCATGAGGCATTCACAAATTCACCCATGATCACGGCATCTCCGGTAAATTGAACCAGCGGCACCACCGCAAAACTCAGTTGCATGCTGAGCACCACTTGACTGATGAGGAGCAGTCTTGTCGTGGCATGATCCCCGGCAATGGAAATGACGATGATGGCGGGAATGATCGCTAGCAACCTCGTGATGAGGCGCCTCATCCAGGGCGCAATCCTGATATGGACGAACCCCTCCATGATCACTTGTCCCGCGAGTGTCCCGGTGAGGGTGCTGTTCTGTCCAGAGGCTAGCAGAGCGACAGCAAAGAGGGTTCCTGCCCCGGCAACGCCCAGCATCGGAGTGAGGAGCTTGTAGGCGTCCTGGATTTCGGCGATGTCGGTGCGACCCGCCCGGAAGAAGGTCGCCGCCGCCAGGATCAGAATTGAGGCGTTGATGGCAAGAGCGAAGGTGAGGGCGATGTTGGAATCGATGGTGGCAAAGCGGATCGCCTCCTTTTTGCCGATGGAGTCCAGCGGATAGCGCCGCGTCTGCACGATGGAGGAGTGCAGGTAAAGGTTATGAGGCATGACGGTCGCGCCGATGATGCCGATCGCAATGAAGAGTTTCTCGGGATCCGAAACGATCGTTGGCGAGGGAATGAAACCGTGCAGGATCGGGAAAATCTCCGGCTTAGAAAAGAAGAGCTCGAGGGCGAAGCAACCGGCAATCGTTGCGATGAGGGTGATGACGATCGCCTCGATGTAACGGAAACCTTTCTGCTGAAGCAGGAGCAAGAGCAGGACATCGAGCGTGGTGACGATCACCCCGACGAGCAGGGGCAGGTGAAAGAGGAGGTTCAAGGCGATTGCCGAACCGATCACTTCGGCCAGATCGCATGCGGCGATCGCGATCTCTGCGAAGATCCAGAGAAAAACGGAGACTTTCTGCCCGTAATGCTTCCGGCAGAGTTGGGCCAGATCGGCGCCCGAAGCGATTCCGAGCTTCAGGGCCAGATACTGCAGAAACATCGCCATGATGCTCGAGAGCAGGATGACCGAGAGCAGGGAGTAATTGTACTTTGATCCGCCGGCCAGATCGGTGGCCCAGTTTCCCGGATCCATGTAGCCGACGGCCACGAGATAGCCTGGCCCTGCAAAGGCTAGCAGCTTTCTCCAAAAGCCCTGTTGGGCGGGAACATTCATCGAGCGATGAACTTCCGGCAGGCTGGGAGAAATAAGGTAAGGCATGAAAATTAGTCTTGGCTAATTTATTTATACAAGGCTATTAGTTTGTTGCAATGCCAAAGAGGCCTTTCATCAAAACTTCGGGATCTGCATGATCAAAACTTCAAACAGGTCATCATCTGCCGTTGAGGATTACTTGGAGCGGATCCAGGAACTCATTGATGCCAAGGGGTACGCCAGAGTGATTGATATCGCCGCGAGTCTTGGGATCTCTCAGGCCAGCGTCACCAAGATGGTCAAACGACTCGATGCCGAGGGATTTGTCTGCCATGAGAAATACCGCGGACTAGTCCTCACCGAGGAGGGGAGAAACATTGCCATGGCGATTGCCCATCGTCATCGGATTCTGACCAATTTCCTGAAGTTACTGGGGGTTTGTGAAACTGATGTGGAGCACGATGTGGAAGGAATGGAGCATCACCTAAGCGCCGCTTCACTGAATGCCATAGAGAGTTTGTTGAAAGAGTTGTCGAAGAACAGTGTGTTACTTGGGAAAATCAAGAGGGGCCTTGAGTAGGGTAATGCCAAGCCCCTTGGAGGGGAGCTCTCTATGGAATGGACACCTTTTGCCCGATTTGGGGCATGGATTTTCTTGTGCCTGGGAGGATAGCATTCTACAAGTGATGTCTCATCACCTGGCACGCCCGTCATGTCCACTTTCAAACAACTTGCCTCCCTTCTTGGGATTACGGATCGGCAACTTCGTCGATATGCCGAGGCCGGCAAGGTAGTCGGTGTCTACACCACCAAGGGCGGACATTGGCGTCTGCGCGGCAAACTGACCGAGGCTCGAGTTGACCGTGCCCGCAAGGTACTCCGCCTCACGCCGAGCATTGCGCTCAACCGACGAAAGGAGCACTTTAAGCGTGCTAATGCCGTGATTAAGGATGTCCAGAAGCAGTGGAAGCAGACCTTTGAGCCACCGAAGAAAAAAGCAGCAACACAGAAACCCAAGCCTCCCGTCGCCCCCATCCCGGGACAAGCCGTGCAGGGGGATCTTTTCGGCCAGTGGTGAGATTGTCCCGAGAGACATCCAATATTCCGTAGCTTCCATTGATGAGCTTGTCTTGTTTCCGTTACCCATGTAGGGGTAACCTTCTTTCCTAATCCCCCATGTCACCCTTTCTCCTTCTTCCCAAACTACTCATCGCAGGGGGATCTTCTTTTCTCGGAACTTTGGACCTGCCTCCCGATGTGGAGATGATGAATCATACCCTTGCCGGAGAAAAAATACCTTCTGTCCAAGTGGTGTGTCGCGATCGTTGGGGGACCCCCATGCTGCCCAATGGGAAAGGGGGTTACAGCCTCATCTCGCCGATTAACAAAAAACTCATCGAGCAGAGCCTCTGGATTCCACCGGTTTCGGGATCCCGTCCACTCCCCGCGCCGCCCCCCCCCCTTGTGCCGGCACCTTTGCCTCCCTCGGCAGCATCCTCACCGGCAGTATCCGTGTCTAAACCTGGCACATCTTCCGCAGCTACACCGGCCGCCTCCCCGGCCAAGTAATCGTAGGGATTTCGAGGGAGAAGTCCCTCTCGTGTTAATTTTTCCTGAGTACCTGGGTTGCTCCTAGGTGTACTTGATGACTTCCTCGATCGTCGTGATCCCTTCGAAGATGCAGCGTAGACCGTCGGCTCGTAGCGTGCTCATGCCAAGTTCCATGGCTTTCTGACGGAGCACCACATTGGGGGCTCGTTCGTTGATCATGGTGCGGATAGGATCGCTGACCTTGAGGAGCTCGTAGAGTCCCTTTCTGCCCTTGTATCCCGTATTGTTACAGGCATCACATCCCCTGCCGAAGTAGAAAGTCTTGTCCCCGATGTCGTGGGGGGAGAGGCCGAGTTGAGAGAGGATTGCCTCATCGGGTTCGTAGGAGGTCTTGCACTTCGGGCAGATACGACGGACGAGACGCTGGGCGAGTACACCCTCCAGCGAGGCCGAGATCATGAAGGGTTCCACGCCCATATCGATGAGACGGGAGACGGCGCCCGTGGAGTCGTTGGTATGCAGCGTGGTGAAGACGAGGTGACCCGTCAGCGACGCCTGGATGGCGATTTGAGCCGTCTCAATATCACGTGTTTCTCCGATCATGATGCGGTCCGGATCCTGTCTGAGGAATGCCCTAAGCACCCTGGCAAATGTCATCCCGATCGCATCGTTGATCGGCACCTGCATGATTCCATCAATCTCGTATTCCACGGGGTCCTCCGCCGTGAGGAGTTTCGAATCGACGGTGTTGATCTTGTTCAGGCAGGCATAAAGCGTCGTGGTCTTTCCCGACCCCGTCGGTCCCGTCACGATAAAGATCCCGTTTGGTTTTTCAATGACACCAAGAATGTAGTTGTAGATCTCCTCAGGCATCTGGAGGGTCTCCAGGTCCAACTTCACCGCGCTTCGGTCGAGCACACGGAGCACCACGCTTTCTCCGAACTGAGTCGGCAGGGTTGAAACACGCAGATCGACGGTCTTGTTTCCGATCTGCCGCTGAATGCGTCCGTCCTGCGGAATGCGTCGCTCCGCGATGTTCAGGTTCGCCAGGACCTTGATGCGCGAGATGACTGGCAGCGCGAGGTGGCGTGGCGGAGGCTCCATCTCATAGAGTGCGCCGTCGACGCGGTATCGAATCTTGAACTCCTTCTCGAACGGTTCGAAGTGGATATCACTCGCCTGCGCCTGGACGGCTCGGTCAAGGATCAGGTCGACGTAGCGGATGATCGGCGTGGCATTGGCCTCGGCCGCGGCGGCCGCAGCATTGAAATCCTGTTCGTTGCTCTCGACCAGAGAGATATCGGCTTCGGAGAGTTGCTGGAGGACGTCCTCCATGGAGGTATCTTCGGAACCGTAGTTCGCGGCGATCAAGGACTCCACCTGATGGCGTGGGGCGACTACCTGGATGATCTCTCGGTTCAGGGTAAATCGCAGGTCCTCCAGTGCCTGTGTATCGAGAGGGTTGCCGAGCGCGACGGTCAGGACGTTTCCCGATGCGGTGACCGGAATGACTTCGTGCAGACGGGCCATACCTGCCGGCACGAGGTGAACGAGAGCCGGCAGTGGTTCAAAGGAGGAGAGGTCCACGGCATCCACGCCGAGTTCCGCGGCGAGTGTCTGCGCGAAGACTTCCGGCGTGACGATGCCCTGATCGATCAGGATCTCGTCGATCTGCCTTCCCGAGTTGGTTGCCTCGTTGAGCAACTCGTCCGCGGTGAACTCGTCGATCGTTCCCGCACGCCTGAAAATGTCGATGACTTGATGGGGATTCATGGAGGTGCTGCGGTGCTAGTGGGTGTCGCCCATGGTACTTGAGATGACCTCCTCCGCAGTGGTCATGCCAGCCAGTACTTTTCTGATTCCATCCTCGCGCAGGGTTCGCATTCCCAGTTCGCGGGTGCGCTGACGCAACTGGAGGGTGGTCGCGTTGTGAGTGATCATCTGGCGGATCTCGTCATCGACAACCATGACCTCAAAGATGCCGAGACGCCCCCTGAATCCCTTCCCTCGGCACTTTTCGCACCCGACGGCTTTCATGGGCGTCGCTTTGGCCAATTGTCCCGGATCGAGGTTGAGGGAGCGTGCTTCGTATTCGCTCAGTTCCCCGGGTTGCTTGCAGTTGGAGCAGAGTTTGCGCACCAAGCGCTGCGCCATGACGGCCCGCACCGCACTGGAGACAAGGAAAGGTTGAACGCCGATGTCTACGAGACGTGCGATGGCGCCCGGAGCATCGTTCGTGTGAAGTGTTGAAAGCACCAAATGACCCGTCAGCGACGCATTGATGGCGATCGTCGCCGTCTCCTGATCTCGGATTTCTCCCAACATGATGACATTGGGGGCCTGGCGGAGCATTGCCCGGAGTGCCGCGGGGAAGGTCATGCCGATCTCGCTGTTGACCTGGACCTGATTGATGCCGGTCATCTGGTATTCCACCGGTTCCTCGACGGTGATGATCTTCCGGTCGGGCCGGTTCATATAATTGAGACAGGCGTAGAGGGTGGTCGTTTTTCCGGAACCTGTCGGGCCCGTCACCAGGATGATTCCATCAGGCAGTTGGACGAGGCGCTCAAAGAGCGCCTGATCGTCGCTCAGGAAGCCCAGTTCGGGAAGTCCCAGCATCAGCGAGGACTTGTCGAGGATACGCATGACAATGCTTTCCCCGTGGACCGTGGGAACCGTCGAGACACGGAGATCGACAACTTTGTCACCCAGCTTCATCTGGATGCGTCCGTCCTGAGGAACACGTTTTTCGGCGATGCTCATCGAGCCCGTCATGATCTTCAGACGGCTGATAATCGCCCCCTGGAGTTTCTTGGGAGGGCTCTGCATTTCCTGGAGATTGCCATCGATGCGGAAGCGCACCCTGAGCCGCTTTTCCATCGGTTCGATGTGAATGTCACTCGCTCTGCTGTTTTGGGCCTCAATCAGTAGGCTGGAGACAAGCTTGATGATGGGGGCGTCGTCCACACCGGTATCCTCTTCCTCATCCGCCACGGTCTCTCCCAGATCCTCGAATCCGTGGGGGTAAAGCAGTTCGAGTTTTTCGGCGATCTGAGAGGGAACTGCACAGACGAATTCAACGGGGCGCTTGAGCAGGAAACCGATGCTATCGAAAGCCTCGAAATCCATAGGGTCCGCAATCGCGAGCACCAGGGAACCGTCGTGTTCCGAAACGGGCACCGTCTTGTATCTCCTAGCCGTTTCCGGTTCGAGAAGGGCAACGAGATCCGGGTTTGGCGTGACACGCGCCAAATCGACAAAATCCATGCCGTTCTGCGATGCCAGGGTGCGCGCCACATCCTCCGCACTCACCGTTCCCTCCTTGATTAGGGTCTCCACCATGTGGAGGCCTCCGGTCTTTCCGTGAAGTTCCACGGATTGCTCTTCCGTCAGGAGCCCCACATCCTTCAGGATTTCGATCACATAGTCGTCGTTGGCAGGCATTGTCGGGGGAAGCTTGTGGTGAAGTCGGATATCATCTCTTCCTTTTGACCTTTGTCAATCGGCGGGGCATCTCACGATGGCGTTGATTTCGTGGGAGGCTTCCGCAATAATTTTCATATATGCCTCGTTATCGCACTATTCTGATTTTCGGCGCTCCGGGAAGCGGCAAGGGAACCCAAGGTAAAATTCTCGGAAAAATCCCCGGCTTTTATCACTGCGCCTGCGGCGACGTCTTCCGTTCACTCGATCCCGCCAGCGAGCTTGGCGCGGAATTTCTGGAATACTCCAGCAAGGGTCAACTCGTTCCGGACGAAATGACCGTGCGCCTCTGGCACGAATCAATCCTCAAGACGGTCAAATCCGGCAAGTTCAAGCCGGAACGCGACTACCTCATCCTTGATGGCATTCCCCGGAATGTCTCCCAGGCTGTTCTGATGGAGACTCACATCGAGGTGCGTCGTGTTTTTCATCTCTCCTGCCCAGACCGTGATAAACTCGTGGCGCGTCTCAAGAAGCGCGCTCTTCGCGACAACCGCCTGGACGATGCAAACGAGGAGGTTATCCGCAACCGCCTAGGCACCTACGACAATGAGTCCAAGCCGATGCTCCATCATTATTCGGGAGTGAAAAGGCATGATATCGATGCCTCGATGACACCTCTGGAGGTGCTTCACTGCATCCTTCAGGGGTTGCTTGAGGAGACGGGAGCCTTGAAGGCCCCCTGATTATTCCCTCAATCACCCCGGCCCCGGAGCGAACCCAATGAGTCAATTCGAGAGTCTCCGGGCTTCCTCCCTCTATTGCAACAAGTGCGCCAAGGCGATGCCCGTGCGCGAAGTCCTGCTTCTCGTTCTCCCCGATAAGGAAATCTACGACTACCTCTGCACAGGCTGCTCCTCATCACTGGGGAGTCGCGAGGTCTCCGCGGGAGACCTGATGGTGTCGAAGGCGGCCATGGGCCGACGTCGTGCTGTCCGTTCGCCCGCCTCGCCTTACCCCTTGGGATACTGAGCCTCTGATGCGCATCCTTTTTGCCGGTACCGGTGATATCGGGATTCCCTCCCTGCGCTATCTCGTGGAGCGTCAGGAACTCCTGGGCGTTCTCACCCAACCGGACCGTCCCGCTGGACGTCATCGGGAGCTGAAGTCTCCCGCCATCAAGGAGGAAGTACTCCGCGTTGCCCCGCAGGTGCCCTTGCTGCAACCGGAGTCACCGCGTCAATCCGAGGTGATCTCCTGGGTCCATGAACTCGCCCCGGAGGTCATGGTCACGATGGCCTACGGGAGGATCCTGCCGAGGGAATTGCTTGAGGCCCCCTCCCTGGCCTGCCTGAACATCCATGCATCGCTTCTGCCCCGGCATCGCGGAGCCTCACCGATCCAATCGGCGATCGCCGCAGGTGATGCCGTGAGCGGCATCACCATCATGTACATGGCCGAAGGGTTGGATACCGGTGACATCCTCCTTGAGAAAAGAATACCGATCCGACGCCGTGAATCGGCAGGATCCCTTTCGGATCGGTTGGCAGAACTGGCTCCGGTGGCTTTGGCAGAGGCACTCGATCTCATCGAGGCCCGCAAAGCCCCGCGAACCGTCCAGCATCATGAGTTGGCAACCCACACGGGGAAAATCGGCAGGGAGGAATCCCTGATCGACTGGAGTCGTCCCGCTGCCGAGTTGGAGCGTAAGATTCGATCGCTACAGCCGCGACCAGGTGCCGTTGGGTCGTTACCCTCGGCATCGGGGGGGAGCGTCTTGGTCAAGATTCACTCTGCCATCCTCTGCCAACGGTCCAAGGGTACTCCGGGAAGCGTTCTCCGCATCGATCCCCGTGGCATTCTGGTCGCCTGCGGGGAGGGAGCGCTTCTTTTGCGGATGATCCAGCCGGAGGGTAGGGGGCGCATGCCATCCGCTGCTTTTGCGAGGGGGCATTCCTTGCAGGTTTCAGCATGATTTCCCTTTGCCTCGAGCGCTTCCTGCGGTTTGATCTTTGTTCATGTCCGAGACCACTTCCCTTCCTCCGAAATATGGCCGAATTGTTCTCAAGATCAGCGGAGAGGCCCTGAAGGAAAAAGGTAGTTCCGACAGTGTTTCCCCCCAGATCGTTCAGCGTGTCGCCGCGGCCATTGCCGAGGTAAAGAAGATGGGGGTCGAGGTGGCTGTCGTTGTTGGGGGAGGGAATATCTGGAGGGGACTGGCGGCCAGCCACCGTGGCATGAACCGTGCCACGGCTGACTACATGGGAATGCTTGCCACGGTGATCAACGGCATGGCGCTCATGAGTGCTCTTGAGGATCTGGGCCACTCCACGCGGGTTCAGACCGCGATCCAGATGAATAATGTGGCTGAACCTTTCATTGTCCGCAGGGCCATCCGCCACCTCGAGAACGGTCACATTGTGATCTTTGTAGCCGGAACGGGAAATCCCTTCTTCTCGACCGACACGACCGCGGCATTGCGGGCCAACGAGATCGGTGCCGAGGTCATTCTCAAGGCAACGAAAGTTGACGGGATCTACGACGCCGATCCTCAAAAACATCCCGATGCGAAGCGCTTTGACCGGCTTACCTACTCGGATGCCCTTGGCCGCCGCCTCGAGGTCATGGATTCCACGGCCTTTTCCCTTTGCATGGACAATGCCATGCCGATCATCGTTTTTGACATGTCTGATCCCGAGAATATTCTTCGTGCCGTGCGCGGGGAACCCGTCGGAACCCTCGTTTCGGACGATAAGCCCGCCAAATAACCAACCTACCTATGAGTGCAGAAGAAGTCCTGTTTGAAGCCGAAGCCGGCATGGAGAAAGCCGCCGAATTCATGATGCATGAGTTCAATGCCATCCGTACCGGAAAGGCATCCCCGGCCCTTGTCGAGAATATCGATGTCACTGCCTACGGCAGCAGCATGAAGTTGAAGCAACTCGCGCTCATCACCTCCCCCGAACCGCGCCTCCTTGTGATTCAGCCCTTCGATGCGGGGACCGTTCAGGATATCGAGCGTGCCATCCAGGAGAGCAAGATCGGGATCAATCCAGCCGTGGATGGGAAACTGATCCGTCTTCGCATTCCCGAACTCTCGGAAGAGCGCCGCAAGGATCTGGTGAAAACAATCAACAAAATCGCCGAAGATACCCGTGTGCGCGTGCGCGCCTGCCGCCGGGAGGCGATGGACGGCGCAAAGAAGCTCCAGAAGGAGAGCGTCATCACTGAGGATGAACTGGAGCGCACCGAAAAGGAGATCCAGAAGCTCACCGATAAACAGGTCGAGGTGATCGACAAGCACGTCTCCCACAAGGAAGCCGAGTTGATGACCGTCTGAGGAAGGTTGTCATCGTTCCAGCGCGTCACGCCGAGAAGTTCCTCACTTTTTGCCCATCATGTTGCACCTTCACATTCCCAAGGGGGTTGTCACGGGAGCTCTTTCGGTCTTCGTACTGACCGCCGTGATGTCGGCCCAGACTGCGGCGCCTCTGGATTCCACGCCGGTTACCACCGCTCCTCCTTCCTCCCAGCCCGTGGCACTGCCGCCAACTCCGTCCGCAACGGCAGCTCCTGTTGCTGCCTCAACGAATTTCGTCCCCCTGCCCGAGCCTGCCACGAGCCCCATCACGTCGCCCGACCTGATCCCTCCCCCGACCCAGGAGCCCGCTCCCGAACAGTCCGCATCCGTTCCTCGCTCCCCGTCACATCCCCCGAAGCCCTCCCCGACTCCGGCGATCCTGGCCAACGCCGCGCCGAATTTCACGGGTGGTGCGGAGGCAGGCCGAAAGATCCAACTCTCAACGCTGCGTGGCACGCCGGTCCTTTTGGTGATTGCCATCTCGCCGAAGAACGGGGCCTTCCGTTCCCAGATGTCACAGCTTCGGGGTTCCTACGAGAAGTTGGCGGCACAGGGAACACTCTGCTTTGCGGCGTTTACTTCGGAATCAGGAAGGATTCCCTCCAACATACCCTTCATCCTCGTGAATGACCCTGCCTCGACGGCCGCCTCCTATGATGTTCACGGCAGTTTCGCCGTCGCCATCATCGGGCGTGACGGGAATCTCGACTGCCTCAGCACCACACCGCTGCCCGGTCAGCGGATTCTCGATCTGATCCAGAACAACGCGTCCATGCAGAACCAGTTAAGACGCTGAGAGGCGATTATTTTCCATACCGATTCCATCCTTAAACATCATCACCATGAAAGCACACTTAACTCTCCTTGCAGCCGTTGCCGCCCTCTTCCTTCTGCCCCAAGCCAAGGCAGAGACCTCTAGGGAACTGCGGATCCAGGCCGAGAAAGCGCTTCATCGCCTTTACCGTAACAACTCTGGAGCACGTGTGATTGGGGACAAGGCGATCGCCGTTCTGGTCTTTCCAACCATCTATAAGGCCGGCTTTATCGGCGGAGCCCAGACCGGCAACGGTGTACTCTTCAAGGATGGGAAGGTAGTAGGATACTACAATTCCACGGCACTTTCGTACGGACTGCAGGCAGGGATACAAAAGTTCTCCTACGCTCTCTTCTTCCTCGATGGAAAATCCCTCCACTATCTTAACAAGAGCGGAGGTTTTGAGCTCGGGGGGGCACCTTCTCTCGTTGTGGCCAAAGAGGGATTCATGGCAGGCATGTCCACCACCACGATGCAGAAGGGAATTTATGCCTTCTTTTTCGGTCAAGAGGGATTGATGGGAGGTATTGGAATCCAGGGAACGAAAATCAGCCAATATACCCCCAGCGAATAAAGTATATCAATTTCACGAACGGAAAAGGGGCGGTCCCGTGAGGGACCGCCCCTTTTTCTTTTAGAGCTTAACGGATCAATAGAAACCGGGACCCATGAAGGGGCCTCCGAATCCACCATCCCAACCACCCCATTCGGCGGCATCGGCATTGAGGGCTGCGGCATTTTCCTTATCCTCTACGATCTTGTAATGGAGGCAGTACTGCTGGTACGCGCTGTACTGGGACTGGTTACCGATCATCAATGTGTTATGGGCGGCATCAGCAAAAAGGAATGCAGTCTTACCCTTTTTGGTCACGGGGATCACTTTTCCCTGAGGCATCGATTTGAGTTGGGCGATCTGCTTTGGAGTTGTGGGAATGACCGTACGGAATCCTGCAGCACTCATAAACTGTTCCTTCTGATTGATGTTACTGCACGCGCTCAGGCTAAGGGCGAAGGCGGTTGCAATCAGCAGGGAGGGGATGAGAGGTGGGTTCATGAAATCTGATTAAGCTCTAAAATCCGCGTGAAGCGAGGAAAAAGACCAGGCCAGAGAAGGCTATACAGTAGTACCCGAACCATGCCCAGTGACCCTTTTCCAGCCAACTCGAGAGAAGCTTCAATGCGAGCAGACCTGCCACGAAAGCCGCGATCATTCCGAAAAAGCCGGGTCCGAGCAGGTGCAGTAGGTGATGGGGGGATGCCGTTTCGGCATGCGATCTCAGCAAGCGGAGGAATTCCTTCGCCACGGCAGGCGGAGTGATCACCACGGCGAGGGCAAAACTGAACTCCTCGAGACGTTGCCGGTTGATGCCCTGCAGTAAGCCGACCGAGATGGTCGTTCCGGAGCGGGAAAGTCCGCGAAAGGGGAGACAGAATCCCTGGGAGACACCGATCCAGAGGGAGGAGATCAGTCCCAGCTCTCCGCCGTTGTTTCTACGGCGGAAGAGCCCTGAGCCTACGATTAAAATACCGGCTGCAAGAAGTGCGCTGCCAACCAAGGGGAGATGGCCGAAGAGATCCTCGATCTCGTCCTTGGAAGAGCCGTGCATAAAAATCTTCTCGATGATCAGCTTCAGGGCAAACCCCACCACCAGTGTGGCCAGCGTAGCCGTTCCGACATGGAGGATGGTCAATCTGAGATTCTCTTTGCTAGAGAAGAAGGTTTTGGCCCAAGCCTTCCAGAAATAAGCGATCACCGCCACCATCGTTCCTGTGTGAAGCATGACGAGCAGGAATGTCATTGAGGGACTGGAGGGATCCAGTCCCATCAGCTTCTCGGCGACGATCACATGGGCGGAGCTGGAGACGGGAAGGAGTTCGGCCGCGCCTTGGACAAGGCCGAGCAGGAGGATCTGGAGTAGGGTGGGTTCCATGAAAGTGGTGGTTACGATGAACGAGTTAAGGAGTTCTCTCTTGGAATGGCAATCATGCCTTGTTTCCGTGCGATGAGGAGAGTGTGGTGAAAACCATCACCCAGAAGGATTGGGCGATGATGAAAAACGGAACCCCGAGTGCCGCAGGCAGGGAGTAAATAATGCTCACAAGGGGGATCCAGACCATCCAGTTTGCCATGAGCACCGGGAAGATCTTCAATGCGTAGAAGGTTATGGGATGATGGCCGAGGAATCCCCTGGCCGTGAAGGCGTGATCCCTCCAAACAAAGGCACAGACGGCCTGCGGCATCGCAAGCAGCGGGCAGTAAAGGAAGGCGTCAACCAGCACCTTCTTAACAATCACGGTGGCGCAGACGGAGGGGCCGAAGAGAAAATATTGAAGCCTGTAGAAGAGGTCGACCTGCATTCCGATCAGACCCCAGAAGGGAATGCCAAAAAGTAGTCGTGTGGTCAGGCTTGAGTTGTCATGGAGCTTTGCGGGGAGAAGAAGGCGTAGCAGTTCCGGCAGTATGACCGAGGCGGCGGATGTTCCGATAAAGGAAAAAACCAGGCCCCATTGGGAGCGCAGTACAGCCAGCGCTCCAAAGGCTGCGCGGGAAGAAGGATTCAGGAAGTAGGCTGCGGCCATCACCGCCATGACAGCCTGTAGGAGAAGTCCGGGCAGCAGATTCGCCCGCAGGGCCGCCAAGGCAGCCTCCCAGGCAAGCCAGAGTAAGCGTGGCTTGGAGCGCGAGTGATCCTTCATGAGCGGGCGGGGTTTGTTGAAGATTCCCCGGATAATCTTGGGTGAAAAGCAGAAGAGCTTCCCGGTGGGGAAGCTCTTCGTAAGGGGAATGGCACTGTGGTCGTGCCGGTATTGATGGCGGATTAGCGCTTCGAGAACTGGAAGCGCTTGCGGGCGCCGGGGCGTCCTGGCTTCTTGCGCTCGCGCATGCGCGGGTCACGGGTCAAGAGTCCATCGGCCTTGAGGAGGGGACGGTCAGCCTCATTGAATTCGTTGAGTGCACGGGCGATTGCCAAGCTAAGGGCACCGGCCTGACCCTGAAGGCCACCACCTGAGGTCTTGGCATCCACATCGTAGGCATTGACCGCCTTCACGGCTTCGAAAGGCTTGAGAACCGTGTTCTGCATGGAGACGGTGGTGAAATACTCGTCGAAGTTTTTTCCGTTAACGCGGATCTTTCCGGTGCCGTTGACGATTTTGATGCGGGCGACTGCCGTCTTGCGGCGTCCCGTGGTGGCGGTTGTTGCTGTGGCCATGAGAGAGTTTAGGGAATCAGTTGCTTGAGAACGTTATTTGGCGGCCTGCGGATTCTGGGCCACATGAGGATGCTCTGCGCCACCATACACCTTCAGCTTGCGGTAAATCGTGCTGCCGAGACGGTTGTGGGGGATCATCCCTTTGACGGCGCGCTCGATGAGGAGCTCGGGACGGCGCTCGCGGCGCTGGCGGAACGTCTCGGACTTATGTCCCCCGACGAATCCCGAGAAGCTCATGTAGGTCTTTTGGGTCTCCTTCTTGCCGCCGATCTGGACGTCGGCTGCGTTGATCACCACGACGAAGTCACCCGTGTCGACATGCGGGGTGTAGATCGCCTTGTGTTTGCCGCGGAGCAGATTGGCTGCCTTGACGGCGACATGGCCGAGGTATTGGTTTTTGGCGTCGATCACCCACCACTGGCGTTTGACCTCGGGGGCTTTGGCTGAAAAAGTCTTCATTCGGATTTCGGGAAAGGTTGGTGAGATTAGGAAAACCAACCGCATGTGTCAAAGGAGAAAAGAGATATTTTCAGAAAGCGACTTTTCCCACTGTCCGATGTAGGAGTGAGCCAACTTCCCCACATAGCACAAAACCTCATCCTGAACACCCTCCGCCATGCCCTCCATTAGCTTTCTAGGTACCGGGTCCGGTCTGCCGTCGGCCGAGCGCTTCTTTTCCAGTGCCATCCTTTCTGTGGACGGAAGAAATCTTCTTATCGATGCCGGGGAACCGTGCGTTCACCTTCTTCGGGATCGAGGAGACGTCCTTCAGGAAATCGACGCCATCCTCCTGACCCACGGGCATGTGGACCATGTCGGGGGACTCCCCGCCCTGCTTCAGGGAGCGATGCTTCTCGAAAGAACGAAGCCGCTCACGATCTATCTGCCCGGAGAGATGGTCTCCCCGTTCAGGGATTGGATTCGAGCCCTTTACCTGACTGAGGAAGGACTTGGCTTCCCGTTACGATGGGTGGCGTGGATCGATCAGGAGACGGTAATTTTGGGTGATGACCTATCCGTAACACCTTATGCCAATACTCACCTGCAGAGCTGCTACCGGCCGCTTCCCGGAGCCAATCTTTCACGTTCCTGCGACTCCTACTCGCTCGAGATTTACCACGGTGCCGGGAGAAACTTCCGGGCTGTTTTCAGCGGAGACCTTTCCTCGCCCGACGAGTTAAAGCCGCTTCTTGCGGACCCACTCAGTGTTCTTGTCTGTGAACTCTCCCATTTCTCCATGTCGGAGTTGGCCCAGGTGCTGAAGGATGCTTCTGTGGGTTCCCTCTGCCTGGTGCACCTTTCCGAGGATCTTGCGGAAGACCGTGAATATCTGCAGGAAAAACTAGAGGAACTCCTGCCCAAGATAGGCGATATCATCATCCCAGGGGACGGGGAGCATCTTGATTTCTAGTGAAGTCTGTTCAGCGGCCCGGTTGCCCGGGAGCCTCGACCTGGATCACCGGGAGAGGGATACGCATGCGGATCTCATCGTCGATCAGGATTTCCACATGGTAGGTGCCGTATTTCTGGAACTGCACCCCGCCGAAGAAGTGCACATTGGTGGCATGGGCGCTGAGATCGCTCAGAATAAAGGGAACCTCTGCCTGTGCGATCGCTTGATCCTCGTCAGGATCATAAATGAGGCACTTCTGGACAAAGTCACCGCTGCCGCCGCACCAGCGGGTCCAGAGACAGAGCTTGAAGAAGGCAATCGGCAGGTTAGGGGCAGGGATAGCACCGATAACACCGATCAATGTTTGCTGGCCGCTCATTTCCGCGCGGACATCCTCGCAAAGTATGGCGGCCTGGAGGTCGGGTAGGATGGGATTGGCACTCATTGATTGTCTCCCATGCTGCGTCAGAGGAGTGCGGAAGGCAAGGGAAGCATCTCTCACGCACTCGACAGCACGATCCCTTCCCGCAAATACTCGCTAGCCATGGAACTTTCTTCCGAAACCATAGACGCCCTTCTGGCCTCCTATGCCGAGGTGCCGCTCAGTAACGATGCCGCGGTTCCCAGGCTCCCTTCCAAGAGCGAGGTCGGCGAACTCTGCCGCAACCTCCTGCGCATCATTTTTCCCGGCCGCCTCAGCGGCCGTCTGGTTGACCGTTCCGAATCCCGTGAGCGAATCACCGCACTGGCCCACTGCCTGGAGGAGCAGGTCGGGAAAAGTCTTGCCGTGGAGGGATCTCCCGGACAATCCGCAGCCTCCCTCACAGCCTGGTTCTTTGCTTCGCTGCCGGAGATCCGGCGAGTCATAGCCACTGATCTGGAAGCTGCCTTCGAGGGCGATCCCGCAGCCCGTAGTGTCGGGGAGATCCTGCTTGCCTATCCATGCGTCGATGCAATCTCGATCCAGCGCCTCGCCCATCGACTTTACCAATCGGGCATTCAACTCCTACCCCGCATGATGACCGAGTGGGCCCACGAGCGTACCGGTATAGACATCCATCCTGGTGCCTCGATCGGTTCCCATTTCTTCATTGATCACGGAACCGGAGTCGTTGTCGGGGAATCCTGCCGGATCGGGCATCATGTGAAGCTCTACCATGCCGTCACCCTGGGAGCGCGCAGTTTCCAGAAGGACGATGCGGGAAAGATTATCAAGGGAGGCAAGCGTCATCCCGATGTTGGCGACCATGTCACCATCTATCCCTACGCCACCGTGCTCGGAGGCGAGACCATGATCGGGGAGGGGAGCACGATTGGGGCGAATGTCTTCCTGATGCACGGGGTTCCACCGCGTTCCTTGGTCTACCTTGAGGAGGGAGTGATGCGCATCCTTTCCAAAAAATCGGGCGAGGCCGCCAAGGCAGGCGTTTGATCCGATTACCTGATTGCCCGATAATGGCCGCCAAAGACTTGAGTTACCTCGATCACAACGCCACCACCCCGCTTTGCCGCGAGGCGAGGGAGGCAATGCTCCCGTGGTTCGAGCAACCGATCGGCAACCCCTCCGGGATTCATGCTCCCGCACGGCGGGCAAGGGCCGCGATCGATGAGGCCCGTGACCGGATCGCCGCCCTGCTGGGTGCGAAGTCGCATGAGATCATTTTCACATCGGGCGGGACCGAGAGCTGCAACCTAGCGATCCTGGGACTCGCGCGGCGTCATCGTGGTACGGGGAGATTTCATCTCGTCACCGCCTCCACGGAGCATCATGCCGTGCTCCACCCCATGCGTTCGCTGGCTCAGCATGAGGGTTTCGAACTTACCGAGATCCCTGTCGATGCGCAGGGTTTGGTGGATCCGTCTGTTTTTGCGGCGTCCCTCCGTCCCGAGACCCTGGTGGCCTCCGTCATGATTGCCAACAATGAGACCGGAGTGATTCAGCCGATCGCGGAGCTTTCCGCCCTTTGCCGGGAGAAGGGAATTCTCTTCCACACCGATGCGATTCAGGCATTCGGCAAGATACCGGTAACACCGCGTGACCTGGGGGTCGATGCGCTCTCGGCGACGGCCCATAAGTTTTACGGCCCACAGGGTGCTGGATTTCTCTGGCTCCGATCCGGCGTCTCCATCGACTCGATCCAGCACGGGGGATTTCATGAGAACGAACGCCGTCCCGGCACCGAGAATGTCGCTGCCATTGCAGGGATGGCCGTGGCTGCCGGGATAGCCGTCGCCGAGGTCAGGGAGGGGGTTGAATCCGCGCGCCAGACCGCTCTCCGTGATCGTCTTTGGGAAGGCATCCGACGTTCTGATTCCTCTGCGATCTGCAACTCGGCCTTGGCCCCAAGGATCGCCAACACCCTCAATGTCAGCTTCCCCGGATGCGACGGGGAGACCCTCCTCATGGGACTCGATCTGGAAGGGATCTCCGCTTCCAGCGGTTCCGCCTGCATGGTCGGCTCCATCCGATCCTCCCATGTGCTGGAGGCCATGGGGATTTCTGCGGCTGATGCCGGGGCAACTGTCCGTTTTTCTCTAGGACGCCACACGTCGGAGGGGGAGATTGATGAGACCGTGGCTGCGCTTCGGAGGGTTCTCTCGAGGCAGTTCCGTCATCACGGCTGATGGAGTCGCTTCTTCAGCAAATGGGATTGTTCTTCGGCCTTCGTGAGAGAACGAAACCCCTCCCGAATTTTCCGGCTCCCTTCGGTAGGACTCCCGGAATGCTGTCGTGGAAAAAGAGAGATCCCTTGCTTGAGGAGAGGGTCTCCTCACTTCTGGTTTCCGTGGCGCCCCGGCTGTGCGGCATGGTGAGTGTGGGTTGGAACTCCCGCATGAGTACCACCGCGGGCATTGCCATCACCTCGCGTTGGGAGATCTGGTTGAATCCGGCCCTCCGTGAAATTTCTGAGGAGGAGGTGGAGAAGACCCTCCTTCATGAACTTGCCCACCTCGTCGCCCAGCACCGTCATGGGCGTCGACGTCTCGCTCCCCATGGTCTCGAGTGGCGGCAGGCCTGTGCTGACCTTGGGATTCCCGATGAGAAGCGCACTCATCAACTTCCCTTCGTCGGCCGAAGGATGAAGCGTCGCTACCGGCTCCGTTGTCCGGGGTGTGGCGACACCCACGAGCGTGTTCGTCGCCCCCGGGGCCGTGTTGCCTGCCTCGCCTGCTGTCGGAAGCTCAACGGAGGCCGCTACGACGAGCGATTCCGATTCCGAGTGATGGATCTCGCGGTTTCCTGATGACCTGATTGTCCCGATCTATTGGATATTGCCGAAGTACTGCTGCCGAAGGCTCTCGCAGTATCCCGATTCATGTCGCTTGAGCAGTGCCGTGCTCAGGTCATGTCGCAACGGACTTCCGATCGGCAGGGCAAAGGAGTAGTACTTCTTCTCGAAAATCGGCCCAACCTCGGTAATCGGAAGTTCCGGATGGGAATTGTCATACCACTGGAGAGCCATGGCATCGGAGACGATGGCATCGACTTCATGCACGAGAAGCGCCTTAACGGCTTCTGGAATCGATGAGAAGTTCTCGTAGTCCAGTCCTGAATTACGGCAATATATCTCGGCAAGACTCCCTCGGAGCGCGGCCACCTTGTGACCCGGAAGGTCCTGGGGGCCGTTGATGATGCTGTGTAGCTTGTTCACCGTCATCACGCTGGTGATCGAGGAAGTGATGTAGGCCACCACCGCCACGCCGAAGGCTATCCAGATTCCAGCCATGACTTTGCCGAGCGGTCCGGGAAGCTGCTTGTGGTTACTCTTGCCGGTCATGGCCACCGACATCACGTGGTAAAAGGATTCCGCCAGTCCGTTCGTCCAGTCTTTCGGGAACTCCTCGTTCCAACGACGTTCCCCGAGGGTGACAAGAAGCGTTCCCATAAGAATCACTGCGATTCCGATGGCAAAGATCTTCAGGTGTCCGCTGTTGCGCAGGCCGTTCCAAAGCTTCAAGAAAGAAGCGGTCCTGTTTTCATCGATCATGATCTGCATTCCTCCCTGGAGAAAGGGGAGGGCGAAGTCCATATGTTTGAGACGGTCGCTGGTCACGAAGACCGGGTTGGCGTTGACATCAACCTCACCTTTCTCGGTTGCCTTCATAAGTTCGGCGAAATTTGCATACGGGACATACTGAAACTTCAGTCCCAAGTCCGCTGCCAGTGCCTGCCACAGGTCGATGCAGTATCCCTCGTAGACCTCCCCCTTCTTCATGACAAAGGGCTCGTCCAAGGTGACTCCCACCCTGAGAACCTTTCCTGCCAACGCGGGGGACTGAGTGCCATCCTCTCCGCTGGATGCGGGTGCTCCCATGAAAAAAAGGACGGCAAAGGCAAAAAGTGGAAAGAATGAGCGAGTCATCGCAACAAGGTGATTTATGCCGAAATTCTCTGCAAACCTTTCGGACAAGGAAAACCCTTTTTCTTTTCTCTCTTTTCTGATGAAAGAGAGACCTTCCTTTTACGGAACAAACCCTCCCCTCCAGAACCATGAGCAAAAACATCGAATCCCACCTCGTCGAGAACCGCGTCTTCAAGCCTGCCGCCACCTTTGCGAAAAAGGCCCGTATCGGCAGCATGGCCGAGTACAAGAAACTCCACACAGAGTCCCTCAAGAGCCCGGATAAGTTCTGGGGACGTGAGGCCAAGGAACTCCACTGGCTCAAGAAATGGACCAAAGTCCTCGACTGGAAGCTTCCAGATGCCAAGTGGTTTGTCGGCGGCAAGTTGAACGCCTCGCAGAATTGCCTCGACCGGCACCTCGACACACCCCGAGCCAACAAGGCCGCCATCATCTGGGAGGGCGAACCAGGTGAGAAGCGCGTCATCACCTA
>CAIZIQ010000090.1 GCA_903933015.1 uncultured Spartobacteria bacterium
CTGTCGGGGTCATATTGCAGATAAGGCCCGAGCCACTTCTCGACTTCCGCAATGGGCATCCCCTTCCGCTTCGCATAATCCTCGATCTGGTCGCGGCCGAGCTTGCCGACGGCAAAGTAGCGGGATTCGGGAGCGGCAAAATAGAGACCGGAGACGGAGCTGGCGGGATTCATGGCCAGGCTCTCGGAATCCTCCCGATTACCTATGAACAGGAAAGAGGAGAATGTTGATCTTTAGTAATGAAGGCTTGATATTCACTGGATTGAGTATTGATTGAAAATTATGGCACCGATTTACTCGTCTCAGACTGGCAAGGAAGCCACGGAATCAACGAATTCATGGAAGATCGCGACGACTGGCAAGATATCGAGAATTCCAGCCCCGAAAACCGGGAATTGGGCGAGGTCCTTCGGAAGCTGGAAGGGCTTCACCATAACGGTTCACCGCTCGATTGGCAGGAACCTCGGGAGCGGCGTGGTGACGCTCTCGCGCCACTCCTAAAGGCTTGCCCTAAAAGCCTCAGCCTCACTGCCCTGCTGGAAGGCACTGAATACGAGGTCGGTGGGGATGAGCATCATCTGGTTCAAGTTGAATCCCAACCGGAACGAATTTATAAGATCACCCACAGTGATTCCTTCGGGTGCTTTTCCCAATTCCTTCCATCCGATCCGGAACTCAGCGGTAGGCACTTCTACGCGACAGTCAACGACGATCCGAGAGTTTACATCCGGCGTTGGATGCTCCTGAACACGCTCGGTGAATACCAGACACGCTACGAAGGGTTTCTATGGCCGCAGAAAGAGTTGTTTGTGCCGCGCATCTGCGTGAGTCAGCCGTTCCTGGAATCCGAAAACCCCTCCGAACTTGAGATCAAAGAATCGTTCGCCCTCTACGGATTTTATCAAATCAGCGTGGATACCTACCTAAATACAGCCACCAATATTCTACTGACGGACACGGCGCCCCGCAATGTCAGGGTCATCGACGGAGTCCCTGTTCCATTTGATGCCATAGCATCATTAGCCAGCCCCGAGATCATGGATTGGGCGTTGCAATCCGAGTAGCTAAGTCGGCCTCTCAAGAAGCCAATGCTCGCAAGTTTGAATGGAGATCTAAGCGCACGAGCGAACAAAGCCTCTGGGAAGAGGCACGAAGAAGTCAGCGCAGCGGGATCCGAAGGGCGGCACCGCTTTGTGGGAACAAAGTGCCGTTCAATATCGCGAGCCTCTCCTAGGAATTGAGGACGCCTGGCATACAAACCCCAACCAACTCGCTGTCGGGGTCATATTGCAGATAAGGCCCAAGCCACTTATCGACTTCGGCCACCGGCATTCCCTTCCGCTTCGCATAATCCTCGATCTGGGCGCGGCCGAGTTTGCCCACGGCAAAGTAGCGGGATTCGGGGGCGGCGAAGTAGAGACCCGAAACGGAACTGGCGGGATTCATCGCGAGGCTCTCAGTGAGAGTAATGCCTGTGTGCTTGGTGGCATCGAGGAGGCGGAAGAGTTCCCACTTCTCCGTGTGGTCAGGACCGGCAGGGTAGCCGGCGGCGGGACGAATGCCGCGGTACTTCTCGCGGATGAACTCCTCCTTGGTGAGGTTCTCCGTCTTGCCGAAGCCCCAAAGATCACGGGC
>CAIZIQ010000091.1 GCA_903933015.1 uncultured Spartobacteria bacterium
CCCGAAGCGTTGCATCCCCCGGATCAACGAGGCATCAGCCTCCGACACACCACTCCTCGGCACCCTCCTTGCCGCCGTGGCATCCACCGCCAGACAGGAAGGTCTAGCTGAGAACGGCTACCGGATCGTCATCAATAACGGTCCCGATGGAGGAGAAACCGTCCCTCACCTCCATATTCATGTGCTGGGCGGTCGTCACATGCAATGGCCCCCGGGCTAAATGATTCGCATTAGCCATCGAGTATGAGCTATGGCGTGAAGATTTTGAGGAGATGGCAAGGCGCCCAAGCGCAGCTGTATGAAAAGGCGCGTGGGAACGCGGCTTAGTCATTCGAGGCGCAGGCCGAGAAGTCCGAGGATCAGCAGATCCGAGGATGCCTGATCGGGGACGATCGGCAGACAAATCCTACTGCAAGCACAGGGCAACGCAGCCAGAACTCAAAAGCACCCGCCAGAACAATTAGGGAGTGATCTCTGTCCCCACTCCTTCTTCCGAGAAGGCTTCAAGGAGAACCGCATGAGGCACACCGGCACCGAGCAGGTGAACTTTCCCTAAACCATTGGCCAGAGCCTTCGTCGCGGAACGGACCTTCGGGATCATTCCGCCGGCGATAATGCCTCGTTCGATCAGTTCCTCGGTCTGCACAGCGGTCAGGCTGTGAATGAGGGAGGAGGGATCCTGAGGATCATGCATGAGCCCAGGGACATCGCTCAGGAAGATCAACTTGGTGGCAGGAAGTGCTGCGGCTAGGGCGGCGGCGGAAACATCGGCGTTGATATTCATCGCTTCTCCCGTTGGCAGCGCACCTAGTGGTGAAATCACCGGCACGAATCCAGAGGCCAGAGCCTCACGGACTGGTGAGACATTCGCCTGCTCAGCCTCGCCGACGAAACCGAGATCAACTTCCTTTCCATCAGGTCCCTTGACCGGAGGCAGCTTGCTGGCCGTAAAAACATTCCTGCCCGAAATCCCCTGGGCCCTCACACCCAACTTGGAAAGCTGCTCGACGATCCCAGGGTTAACCTCCTCATCGAGGACGGAGCGGACAATCTCCACGGTGTCTGCATCGGTGACGCGCAGTCCCCCGACGAACTGCGGGACAAGCCCCTGTTCCTTCATCCGGGCATTGATCGCCTTGCCTCCCCCATGAACGAGGACAACCCGGATGCCCACAGCATCTAGGAAAGCGACATCGACCAGAAAGCGTGCGACCTGCTCCTCCGCCTCCATGGTGCTACCGCCATACTTAATAAGAAAGATCCCGCCGCGGAACTTCTGAAGATAGGGAAGTGCCTCGATCAGGGTCTCCGCACGCTGGCGGGATGTGATTTGGGATGCCATGGGAAAGGTTTAGAGCGAAAACTCCGAGAGGTTCAGGCGCACATACTCTTCCGTCAGATCGGTTGTGAGCAGACGAGCCTCTCCCTTGCCGAGGTGGAGATCAACCAGAACTGAAAACTCCTTCTTGGCTGCGATTTTGCGAAGGCGTGCTTCTCCCTTGGCATCCTGACATCCCATGCCGTTCTTGGCGGCACAGACACCGTCGTAGGCGATCTCGACCTTATCGGGATCTAGGACCGCACCGGCATAACCGGCAGCATCAAGGATACGCCCCCAGTTGGGATCGCTCCCGGCCCAGGCGCATTTGACGAGCTGGGAATTGGCAATGGCACGACCGACACGATGAGCGTCAGCCTCCGACTTGGCCCCCTTGACCGTCAGTTCGATCACACGGGAAGTACCCTCCCCGTCAGCCACGATGGCACGGGCGAGATCGGCGCAGACAGCATGCAGCGCGGCGGTGAAGGCCCTCTTCTCGGCGAATGTGCGGATAGCTACCTTGGAGGCGCCATTGGCGAGGGTCAATACGGTGTCATTGGTGCTGCAATCCCCGTCGACGGTGATGCAGTTGAATGTCTTGGATGTCACCTCGCCTAGAACCTTGCGCAGGAACGCCGACGGAACAGCGGCATCCGTGGTGATGGCACAGAGCATGGTGGCCATGTTGGGCGAGATCATTCCAGCACCCTTCGCCATCCCGCCGATACGGAACGACTTGGATCCCACCTTCACCTCGTAAGCGGACTGCTTCGGCACGCTGTCGCTCGTCATGATCGACTTCGCAGCAGACGTGGCGGCGGCGGGAGATGCCTTCAGGGAGGATGCGGCGGAACTGATTCCGACAAGCATCTTGGCAAGCGGAAGCTGGACACCGATACGACCAGTGGAGCAGACAAGCACCTCGTCGGCATCGATGCCGAGAGCGACGGCTGCGGCATTGGCACACTGCTCGGCTGCGCGGAGGCCTGGTGTCCCGGTGCAGGCATTGGCATTTCCACTGTTGAGCAGGATAGCCCGGGCCTTGCCACTCTCAAGATGGCGGCGGGAGAGGAGCACCGGCGCAGCTTTGACAAGATTGGTGGTGAAGACACCGGCGGCGGTCGCCGGAAACTCCGAAACGACGAGGCAGAGATCGTCGCGCTTCTTGCCATTCTTGGGAGGAGTCCGCTTGATTCCACAGGAGACAGAAGCTGAGGAGAAACCCTTGGCTGCATTCACGCCACCGGGGATGCGCTTGATGTTTTTGGACATAGAGGAATTCACAGGGATAAAGGAGATGGGTTAAAAGTCTTGGATTGGATTCTGTCTGCTGACCTAAAAGCCTAAAGTCTAAATCGCTAGAGTCTTTTAGATCAGCCCCGCCGTCTCAGGTAGTCCCGCCCGGATGTTGTAGCACTGGACAGCTTGTCCGGCAGCGCCTTTCACCAGATTGTCGATCACCGAGAGGATCACAACCCTGCCCGTCCTCGGCTCATCGTAGAGGGCGATATCGCAGAAGTTCGTCCCGGTGACATGCTTTGTCTCGGGAGGCTGTTCCCGGATCCGCACAAAGGGCTCGCCGGCATAGGTCTCGAGCAGCACCTTCTTGAGATCGACTGCGCTCTTTCCGGCCGCTGGTGTTGCCACGATCGTGGAATGGATGCCCCGGTGCATCGGGGCTAGGTGAGGAATGAAGGTGATCGCCACCTTGATCCCGGCGGCAGCACTCAACTGCTGCTCCACCTCGGAGAGATGGCGATGCCGCGGAAGCCCGTAGGCCCGCATATTCTCGTTGCACTCGGCGTAGAGATAATCGACGGCCGCCTTGCGTCCTGCTCCGCTGACGCCGCTGGCGCTCGAGGCGACAATTCCGGAAGGATCGAGGAGACCGGCCTTCAAAAGAGGGATGAGCGGCAACTGAATACTGGTCGGGTAGCAACCGGCGCAGGCGATGAGCGGTGACTGGCGGATTGCCTCACGAGAAAGCTCGGGAATTGCATAGATCGCCTGCCTCAGAAGCTCCGGAGCGGGGTGCTCCCCGCCGTAGTAGTCGGCGTAGACCTCTGCATCCCGAAGTCGGAAGTCTGCACTCAGATCAATCACCAGCTTGCGAGCCTTCAGTGCAGCC
>CAIZIQ010000092.1 GCA_903933015.1 uncultured Spartobacteria bacterium
GCACACCTCCAGCAAGTAACGACAATCATGGACGTGACGATAGCCGTCCTCGTGCTAATCCCGACTGGTTGGAGCAACGCCAACTAGCCCAGATTAAGAAACTTCCCTCTGACCAACAGGTACAGGCCCAGAAGGACCGTGTGGAAAGAAAGGCCTTCTTTGATTCCCTCAAGGGACTCCCTCCGGCGGAGCGTATGGCCAAAATCCAAGAGATGATGGCCAATTCCGAGATGGGCCAAAAAATCCAGGATGCACGGCTTCTGCAAGATGCCAAACAATCCGCAGAACGGCGAATTACCAGAGCGGTGAATTATCTCAATCGCAAAGCGGCTGCAAGGGCCTCTCAATAATAAGGATCCTCATGACGACATCCTCCCTCAACGCTTGGAAATGTTCCCGCGCTTTCTCCTTGGTGGAGTTACTGGTTGTGATCGCCATCATCAGCATGCTGGCCTCGCTACTGTTCCCCTCGATCGAGTCAGGTATCCAGAAAGCCCAAGGGGCAAAATGCCTTAGTAACCTGCGGCAGATCGGGGGAGCCGTTCAGCAGTACGTTGCTGACCCGGAGAACGGCCATCAGTTTCCACCTATTTATAACGTCAGCAGTTCCAATGCCTCTTCCCAATCCGGAGTAAACTCAAACGCACCATCCGGCGTGCTCCTGCCTCTGCAATGCTTGGGCGCGTATGGGGTCACGATGGGGCTCCTTACCTGTCCCATGGATAAGACACCTGACACCAATTACGGCAGCTATCTCTGGTCCCCAGTCCTCCAGTCGGAGCACCCCGAGGATGTGCATGTTTATACGCGCGGAGGAGTCTTTACGATCAGCAAACTCAGCACCATGACCGTTTGTACGGATAAAGGAATGCCGCATCTTGGGAAACTGAACGTCCTCCGTGCCGACGGCCACGTGGAAACCAAGCCCTAAAGAATCCTTAGATTTCTTCCTCAGCTCGCAGATCGCGTCCCATTAGAGATTTCATCGCCTCCGCAGACGTTTTCCTACACTGAAGAATTTCGGAGACCTCGTTGATGATGGGAGTCATCACGGAGAGGCGACGTGCAGCTGCTTGTGCGCTCATCGTGGTAGGAATGCCTTCCGCTACCATGCTGCCCATCGAGGTGATGATCGACGCGAGGGATTCCCCGCTTCCAAGCCTGAATCCGAGTTGATGATTGCGGCTTCGGGGGCTAAAGCAGGTGACCATGAGGTCGCCGATACCACTCAGTCCTCCGAAGGTGTCACGACTCCCCCCCATGGCGATGCCGAGACGGGTCATCTCGGCAAGTGAACGCGTGACCAAGCCCGCCCTGGCGTTTTCACCAAGACCAAGGCCGTCTGATATACCTGCCGCGATCGCGAAAATATTCTTCAGAGCTCCACCTAACTGGATGCCCCGCACATCACCACTCGTGTAGGCGCGGAAACGCGTGCCAACAAATAGTTCCTGCACGCGTGAAAGCGCCGTAACATCATGACAGCCAATGACTCCGGCTGCGGGAATGCCCTGGGCGATCTCCCCCGCAAGATTCGGTCCAGAAAGGACAGCAATAATGGCAGATGGCATCTGCTCTGAGATGAGTTCACTCATCAGAAGGCCCCGTTCCAATTCGATTCCCTTGGTACACGAGACCAGAATGGGGCTGCGGTTTCCGCAAAGAGCGGCAAGTTGAGAGACAATCCCAGCCAGATATTTTGAGGGGATGGCTAAAAAGAGGATTTCTGATTGAAGAGCCAGAGCAAGATCCGCTGTTGGCCTGATGGAGGAGGAAAGCCCCACCCCGTGGAGATACTTTGCATTGGTCCCTTCCTTGGCCAGGGCTTCCACATGAGCTGGATCATGCCCCCAGAGAACGACTTCCCTGTCTGGGCCTGAAAGGAGTAGAGCCAAAGCCGTTCCCCACCCACCCGCTCCGAGAATGCTAACGGATGGCACGCTCATTTCTTTTTGCCTTCCGTCTTCCTCTCAAACCGAGGCTCCGTTCCCGCTTGAAGCCGAGCGATATTGGAGCGGTGACGCCAGATGGCCAGGGCGCACATCGCGATGGAGACAGCTAGTGCCAGCCAATCAGCCCGGTGTGTTGCGAAGAGAATGCCTACGGCGACCGGCAGAGCAACCGCCCCTCCGATTGAGGCCACGGAGACATAACGCGTCGTGGAGAAGAGCAGGAGCCAGACTCCGAGACAGAGCAGGAAAGCCGCCGGAAAGAGTGCCACTATCACCCCAGCGGAGCTGGCGATCCCCTTCCCTCCCTTGAATCCCAGCCAGACAGGAAAGCTATGCCCCAGTAACACGAAGAGGCCGGCGAGGGCACCA
>CAIZIQ010000093.1 GCA_903933015.1 uncultured Spartobacteria bacterium
CGCGAGAGCGGAGAGGACATGCTCGACGGTCTGGATCTTTGCATGGCCTTGAACGAGCGTCGTGGCCCGCTCGACGGTCTTCACGTGATCGACCAGGGCATCGACGATCGGTTCATCTGGCAGGTCGGTGCGGCGGAACTTGTAACCGTGACCCGCGGGAGCCGGATGAAGCGTCAGGGTGACATGATTGCCGTTGTGAAGGGTGCCGCCTGTCAGGCTGGCCTGTTTGGCGAGGGTACGCTGGAGTTCCATGAAAAGTGTTTTTGTGTCAGTGGGTTGTATCGGAAGCAATGCGTCCATCCATCATCCGGATGCGCCGGTCGGCCATGGCCGCCACGGCATCGCTGTGGGTTACCATAATGACCGTCGCAGTCCGGCGTGAAGCAAACTTTGCCATCACTTCAAGAACCTGGGAGGCGTTTTCACTGTCCAGATTCCCCGTCGGTTCATCGGCCAGCAGCAGGGAGGGGCTGTGGATGAGGGCACGTGCGATGGCAGCGCGCTGCATTTCCCCGCCGCTCAGTTGATGCGGAAAGTGATCAGCCCTGCGGGTCATTCCGACCTGATCGAGCATTTCCATGGCCGCTGCCCGGATGCCGCGTTGAGGATCGCCCCGGAGCTGGAGAGGCATTTCCACATTTTCCACCACGCTCATGGAGGGAAGAAGGTTGAAGAACTGGAAGACGATGCCGATTTTTGAGCGCCGGTAGAGAGTCAGTTCCCTGTCTCCCGCGCTTTCGAGATGGATGCCATCCACCACCACCTCCCCCGAAGTGGGGTGATCGAGGCCTCCCAGAAGGTTGAGAAGGGTACTCTTTCCCGAGCCGCTTGCTCCGGTGATGGCGACGAATTCCCCGCGGGCAATCGTGAAGGAGACACTTTCAAGGGCGACGACCGGGGGGGTGCCGTAGGAACGGGAGGCTTTGACGAGATGGATCACGATGTTCACAAATGAACTGCCAGCCATGTCCGATCAAGTTCCTTCCCAAACTCCCACCGAGCTGCCCTTCCGTATTCTGGGGGAGACGACCGATCTTTTGGCGATCGACAAGCCCCCTTTTCTGCTCGTTCACCCGAGCAAGCCGGGCGGGCCGGTGACGCTCTGGGACCGGCTTCGGGAACTTCTGGCCTACGAGATTGCCGGAGGAGGACAGGTTTCGCTCATCAATCGGCTCGACCGTGAGACGAGCGGCATCGTGCTGGTAGCCAAGAATGCCGCCGCGGCCCGTTCCTGCGCCATGGCGATGGCCCGTGGCGAGATCGCCAAGGAGTACCTGGCATTGGTGGTAGGATGGCCGGAGGGCGATGTCTGGGATGTCCGTGAACCGATCCTGAGACTCGGTGAGGTGCAGCATTCCCGGATCTGGCTCAAGAGGGCGGTTCATCCCGAGGGAGCTCCCTCTCATACTTCCTTCCGGGTAGTGGAGCGGATCCGACATCCCCTGCATGGTCGACTTGCGCTGATCCATTGCACTCCCCATACCGGGCGAACGCACCAGATCAGGGTGCACCTTGCGCATTCGGGTTACCCCGTGGTGGGGGATAAGATCTATGGCCCCTCCGAGGATTGTTATCTGGAGTTCATTGAGACGGGGTGGAGCAGAGGACTCGAGGAGAGGCTCATGCTTCCGCGTCACGCCCTTCATTCCTGCTCGCTGAGCGTCACTTTGGAGGGCGCGAAACACCGCTGGCAGTCGCCTCTGCCGGAGGATCTTCAGAGGTTTCTCAGATGATTTTAGGGCCTGGCGTCCCGTGCCTACTAGTCTTCAGACTTCAGTCTAAAAAACTCACTCATCAGAACGGCATCTTGAGAGGATCGCGGCGGCTGAGTTCCCAGGCCAGAAGATCCCGCTTGCGTTCCAGTCCCCAGCGGTAGCCAGTCAGTTTTCCACGGGAGATCACCCGATGGCACGGGATCAGAACGGCGATTCCGTTGGCACCTACGGCTCGTCCCACCGCACGAGCTGCTTTTGGCCTGCCAATAGCTCGGGCCAGTTCTCCATAGGTCATGGTTAAGGCATCGGGACTGCGCCGCAAGTACTCCCAGACAGTGAGTTGGAAGGGTGTTCCTATTGCGAGCACGGGGACGGAAGAGGGATCCTCCAAGGCCTGGCCGATGAGACTTTCCACTTCCAGTGCCTGGCGAATGCGGGTGTCGGGCCACTCCGATTGGAGGGAGGCAATGGTTGCCTCGCGGTTCTCCTCGAAGCGGAGTGCCAGCAGGTGATCACCTCCGGTTAACGCGATGCAGTTGCCGAAGGGTGAGGGGGCAAATCCGTAGAGCAACTCGGCCTCCGAGTGAAGCGAGCGGACCCGTGCATCATGGGGAGAGAGCCAGAGATCCATAGGAGGAAAATCTCAAGGGCGTGCGGAAGTATGCAAACCCTCCGGGACGAGACGGATCATCACCTCATTGCGGCGCATGAATCCCGGTGTCCACGGTGGATTGTAATAGGCAAAGATGGGGTGCCCCTCTGTGTGCAGATGTTGTTCCTGTGCCCAGGCCAACAGCTTGGCTGCCGCCTTCTCGCCCGACCCGGGATTACTTGATCCTGAGTAGCGGTAGGACGCATAGCGTGCCCCGGGCAACTCGTGAAGGGTAACATCGGAGTTGGAGGGGGCGGGGGCCCCCTTGATCGCAACCGCTTTGGGAAGCACGAAGCTCATTGTCCCTGAGGTGGTGCCCGTCGTCAGCACTGGTGTCGTCATCGAGATCTTCGCGGATTGTTCATTGCGTCCCGAGATATAGCGGAAGAGTTTCATGAAGGATCCGTCGGTCCCGCCATGGTGCATTGTGGTGGAGACCACGGTGAGTGCCGGGTAGTCGCGGATCTGGAAAGCACCCTCGGACCGGAGCACTTGATAATCGGGCGACTCATACTTCGAGCAGCCCGGCAGCAATGAGGTGAGAAGGGCCAGCATGATCAGGGGGAAACGCATGCCCCACCATGAGAAGAAGGCGTCATGGTCGTCAAAAGGTAAAACAGCCGTGGTGATCGCGGTGATTGTGAATCACTCACGCCGGAGTTCGCAGGAATGAGCGGCAAAGCCTGCTCCGAAGGCTGTGAGCCAGAAGTGGTTTCCGTGAGACCGGGGGTTCTCCAGCGCTTCTTTGAGGGCTGCGAGCACGCTCGGGCTGCTGATGTTTCCGCGGCGACGCAGCACCTCGCGTGTTTCTTCCAGGTGATATGCCGGAATCGTGCGCTCAATTGCCTCGATGACATCACGCCCCCCCGTGTGGGCGATGATCCGCTCAGGGTCAGCACTGCGCATTTCGTAAAGCGCCCCGACCGCCTCTGCGGCAATTAACGGAACGGAGCGGTGTAGTTGATTCTTGAGCCGTCCGTTGGCATTGACGAAGCGGATCTTCTCGCGGTGCTCCGGTCTGTGAAGCGTTCTGAAATTGGAAAATCGGAGCTGATCGCCGAGGTTTTCCGTGCGCCAGAGTGCAGCCGCCGCACCGTCTCCGAACAGGCAGAGGCTGATCAGGACGCCGGGATCGTCATCGAGGTAAAACGCCGCGGAGGAGATTTCCACGGCGACTGTGGCCACCAGGGCTCCCGGGGATGCAGCGGTGATTCCCCGTGCCGCTTCGAGCATGGGCAACGCGGCTCCGCAGCCGAGACCCAGCAGATCCTGAAGGAAAGCATTCGGCTTCAGCCCGAGCCGCTCCGAGATGTAACTGCTGAGCCCGGGGCAGAGGTATCCGGTGCATGTGCAGACCAGGAGGGCATCGATTTCGGAGGGGGCAACGGAAGCCTCCGTGCATGCCTTCAGAAGGGCTTTCGAGCCAAGGAGGGGTGCCTCATTCTCGAAAAGCCTGTGCAGTTCGCCGGTATCGGATCGGAAGACTTCCTCGAGTTTTCCCGAAGAGAAATGCCGCGTTTCGATGCCGGAGTCTCCTCTCAGGACTTTTTTCAGGATCTCCTGGGAACGGGGACGCACTGTTTCCAGGATACCCGACTTGTCGAGAACCGAGAGGCATTCCTCTTGGGTGAACCTTCCCTCAGGAAATGCTGTGGCGAGTGACTGGAGATACATCTGGGGATTTATTCAGCGTTTCCTTGAGGAGACACTTCCTTAGCGCAGGAGATGGTGGAGTGTTTTGTAGGGAAGAAGGCCCGCGGAGGCGAGGGATCTCACCACGCCCAGGCCCGCGCAGCTCGTGAGTAGGGGGTGGATGAGTGATGCCACGGCCATCCGTCTCCGGAATTGTTGTTTTTGTTTTTGCGAACTGGTTCGTGAAGCCTCATCCCAAGAACACGACCTGTCGGCATAATTCAGCACAGACTGCAGGGCATAATCAGAGGACTCCAGCGCCATGCTCATCCCGTTTCCCGTGAAGGGTGGAATGATGCAGGCGGCGTCGCCGATCGAAAACGGGATCTCCCCGCTGTTTCCGAAAGTGAACCCCGCCACGCCGGTGAAGCTTTCCTCAATTGCCGCGGAAGATTCCAGGCGCTCCACCAGGGAGAACAAGCCGCCGGCCCGGAGATAGGCGATCAGGAGTTCGTGGCCACGGGCTCCGGAGATCTGCTGCCTTTTGAAAAGACCGCAGACATTCACCATGCCGTCCTCGATTCTGGCCAGGCCGACATATCCGCTGGTTCCCAGCATCATTTCCAGATCGTGGGTCAACGGGAGATCCCGGAAATGACATTTGAGCCCGAGCCACTCGGAGGGGTTCTTGGGGCGACCTGCCGCCCAGATCACTCCTGGTGCGGGTTGGATACGCGATTGGGTGACAAGATTACCTCCCAGCGCAGTGAATTGCCGCTGAAGAAGATCGTCGAGTTTCCATCGTGAAATCCCCCGTCCCGAGACGGTCATCTCGCCTAGGATTTTTGTTCCGTTGCTCCAGCATGCCGTCCTCAGGGGAACGGCCGTGTTCAATGCATTCCTGATCCCGAGCCGCTCCAGCGCTTCATCCGTGATTCCGCTCAGAAACTCGCCGCAAACACGGTGACGAGGGTAGACCGAGGCCTCGTGGATCGTGACGTTAACACCCCTGAGTCTGAGGGCAATGCCCAGAGAGAGGCCCGCCAGACCTCCGCCCGCGATGGTGACAGGAAGTTTCAATGCCGTGATGCTACCATGGTTACGGTGCCTCGTCCTGATTCGCTTTCAAGAATCTCCCAGCACGACGGATCAAGCCCGAGCAGCGCAGGGAGCTCTCCTGCACGGAAGCCCGCCCGGATGCTGGCGGGCATGTCATGCCTCGTCACTTCGCCGATGAATGGGTGGGCGAAGCGGGAGAGGAGCATGGGAAGCCTCCCTCGAAGTGGTTCGCAGAAGACCAGTCGCTGAAAGCGGCCCAAAAGCAGACCCAGTTGACGCAGGCTCTCCTCGGGAAAATGGTGAAGGATCAGGCTTCCGATGCAGGTGTCGCCTTTAATTTCCTGCAGCGTTTCAAAAAAATCACCCCTCACCCAGTTGATGCTCTCCGCAAGACCTGACGGTCTCGGTGCCAAGTCGAGACCGGTCACCGTTGCCTGCGGAAACTTCTTCAGGAGTCTGGTGCAGAGGATCCCTTCCCCGGCTCCGAGTTCCACGATGGAGAACTGCCTTGGCTGGTGGCTGTGCAGTTCCCTGAGGATCCTCCGCTCATTCCCCAGAAAGGCATTGATCCACCTCAGGTCATGGCGACTCCGCATGGCCCGAGGATCGAAGGGATCCATGGTGTCGAGGATTTCCGCCGTGAGGAGACGCTGGTGCACGGATTCAGTTGAGACCGAAGCGATCAACTCGGACAGAGCAAAAGCAACTCAACGCAAAATGAAAGCGATCAAGGGTATGAATCTTGATGCAGATCCACGCTTGCCGGCATAGATTGTGGCTCGCTGAAAGCACACTCATGAAAAAACAAGAGCCCCTTCGGAAGAAAATCCTCAAACACACCGAGGACTTCATTTTGGAACATGGCCGCTCCCCGGTCTCCGTAGCCGTTCTCTGCAAGGAGATGAAGATCAAGGAGGCTGCATTCTTTTCGGTATTTCCTTCGATCGAGGCCGTTGAAAAGGCTATCTGGAAAGAGTGGATCGACCAGGTGATCGATGCGGTTTCCAGTGGCGCCGAGTGGCACGGTTTTTCTGCCCGGGAACGCTATCTTGCATTCCTCTTTTCCTGGACGCAGGCCGCACTGCCGAAGCGCTCGCTGCTCCTGGTCTCGTTTGCACGGACCTGTCAGCACGACAATCCTTCTCGACTCGAAGGGCTCAGGAGCTCGTTCCGGGAGTTTGCTGCCGCGATCATCGAGAGGGGGAGGGAAACGCGTGAAATCGCCGAACGCGGCCCCCTCGTTTCACTCTACCCGGAGGTGCTCTATCTCCATTGGAGGTGGGTGCTGGATTTCTATCTCAAGGATGAAAGCGAGGGATTCGAGCGTACCGATGCCTTCATCGAGAAGACCGTCGGATTCGCCTTTGACCTGCTCCGCAGTCAGGCCATCGATTCCGCGGCTGACCTTGCCAGATTCCTGCTTCCCAAGATGCCCTGGTTCCAAGGTTTCGGAGGCCGATAACCTTGGCCAATTCCAATTCCAAGGCTTCCAAGGGATCCTCTCCCGGAAAGGAGGGGTCGAATAGTGTCCCCTCCCAGGATTCCATTCCCTCCACCCCGTTGAGTCGTATGGCTGCACTCGGTGGAGCCGGGGCACGCGTTGGTATCAATTACCTCAAGCACTACGGGCGCAGCGTTCTGCCGGGTGCAGGCGGCAAGAAGAGTGAAGGTCGTGCCGAGGAGTTGCAGGAAAAGAACGCGACGGCCGTCTACGAGACCTTCAGCAAGCTCAAGGGAGGCCCGCTGAAGCTCGCGCAGATGCTCAGCATCGACAGGAATCTTCTGCCTCCCGCCTTTGCCCGCCAGTTTGCCCAGGCCCAGTCCTCAGTTCCTCCCCTTTCCTATCCCTTGGTGGTGCGCACCTTCCGGCGTGATTTAGGGAAAGATCCGCTGGAGATCTTCGAGACATTCGGGAAGGAGGCTGCCCATGGGGCTTCGATTGGCCAGGTGCACCGCGCCTCGCTTGATGGTCGGGAATACGCTGTCAAGGTCCAGTATCCGGGTGTGGCCGAGAGTCTGAAAAGCGATCTCCGGGTGGTGAAACCGATCGCTCTCCGAGTGC
>CAIZIQ010000094.1 GCA_903933015.1 uncultured Spartobacteria bacterium
GAGTTCCGTGGCGAGTTTCTTCAGAGGTGCGGCAAGTACCGCTCTGGCGAGAGGATTGGTTGCCGCTGCATGGCGTGCGAGCAGGTCGTCGGCCTCATGAGTGAGGGTAGCCACGCGGGGGAAGAGTTCCGTGGCCTCCGGAGGGATGGTGGAATCAGGAGCTTTGTCGATCAGGGTACGAAGTCGGCGTGAGGGATCACGGAGGATCGTCTCCGCCTCGCCGAGTTCCTTGAAGCCCTTCTCATCTCCCCCCGCCTGATCGGGGTGCAGGATCGCTGCCAGTCGGCGATAGGCTATTCCGATCTCCTCCTCGGATAAAAGTGGCTGTTTAGGAAGGGCTAGGAGTTCAAACGGGCAAGACATCAGGAATTAAATTTGAAAATCAGTAAGACAAGAAGGGAACAGAAAAGATGAGAAACGGTTTCGACCTCTGCTGATTCATTCTTTCCTGAGTTCTATATTCAACAACTCAGCGTTCAGTATCTTCTCGGTTATGCTGAAAAGCTTTCCCCGCAGGAGCAGTGGGCCACCGCATTGGGATTGGTGACTTTGAAGCCTCCTTTCTGGAGATCATCGCTGTAATCGAGCTCGGAGCCGCTGACAAAGAGGGCGCTCTTCGGGTCGATTACGATATTTACTCCTTTGGAGGGAACAAGGATGTCGCGGGATACCGGGCCATCGACCAGATCCATCTTGTACTGAAGGCCGGAACAACCGCCTCCAATCACGGCAACCCTCAAGGCTCCGTTGGGGCGCCCCTGTTTGGTGAGCAGGGAGGTGAGTCGATTGGAGGCGGCATCCGTGACCCGGCAGAGCTTTTCATTTCCGATTTTCCAAGGAAGTGGGGAAGTTGGTTTCGCCGCGGATGCCTCGCTCATGGATTCTTTTTATTCCCGTTCGGCTATCCCGTAAAGGGCTCGCACTAATTTCTGTGTCCGAGGCCCGGGGAGGGCGCCCGGATTCATGGCACTCGGAATGAAAGCGAAGCCTAGCCCGTTCTCAGGATCTGCAAAAGCGAGCGCTCCCCCGGCCCCCGGATGGCCGAAGGCGGAACGGGACGGGCCATAGACGCCGCAATCATTCGTCATGAATCCCGCAGAGAAGGAGGTCTCATCAAGAAGGGTGCGATCGGGACCAAAGGAAAGAGTGGTTTGCATTCGGGATTGAGTCTCGGTGGTGAAGAAATCACAGGGACCCGCAAGCATTGCGTAAAATCGTGCCAGGGAATCAGCGGTTGTGATGGCTCCCAGGGATGGGATCGAAGCCATCCTCATCTCCGGGGTGTTCATCGCCGTGGCGGTAAGTGTTCCCCCCGGCTCGCTCAGAGCACGGCGTGTGAGGGAGGCTGGATCGCCGAAGGCTTTGGTGAAGGCGCTTGGGGATGGAGGAGCCTTTGGCGCGATCACGGTGGCGGCTTCCGCAAGCCGTTCCTCAGGCAATCCAAACCAGAGATGAAGTCCCAGGGGCTCCCTGAAGACCCGATTCCAGTACGAAGAGAGTGTTTCGCCGGTGATGCGACGGATGAGTTCATCGAGCAGAAAGCCGAAGGTTCGCGCTCCGTAGCCGTGGCTACCGTCAGCAGTCCAATTGGGAACCTGTTCCGCCAGGGCCTTTGCTACGTGTCTATGGTCCGTGATAGCCAATCCCTTGGTATCTATTGCAGCCAACCCGGCACGGTGGGAGAGAAGCTCGGCCAAGGTGACACGTTCTTTTCCGGCCATTCCAAATTCTGGCCAAAGCTCGGAGACGGGAGTCTGCAAGGAGACACCCTTTTCTTGGAATGCATGGAGCAGGCAGGCCGAGGCGACCCCCTTGCTGGCGGACCAGATGAGGCATGGAGTCGTGGAGGTCCACGGTTTGGAAGGGGATGATTCCCCTCCATGAACGGAGAGGAGTGCTTTGCCATCCCCCCAGAGTGCCAGTGAGGCTCCTCCCTGACGCATTTCCGAGAGGATTTCGGCAAAGGCTTTTTCCAGGCGCTCCATGGCCGCCCCCACGTCCATACGGATCATAATTCCGCCTTGATTGCTTCCAGATCGGGATCCCTCTTGGCAAAATCACGGTAAGTTTCATCCAAAGCGAAACTTTGATTCAGGCTCTCGAGTGCGGACTCACGGTTTCCCAGCACTGCCTCGTAGCAACCGATGTTGTAGTGGAAAGTCGGGTCCTTGCGGAGATCCCCGGGTCCCTTGAGCAGCAGGTCTCGGGCCTCGGCCGTGCGACCCAGCTCATGGAGAGCAAAAGCCCCGTGAATGTATCCCGGAACGGCATTTGGTTTTTTCCTGAGGAGTTCCTCAGCCGTGGTGAGAGCCTCAGCCCAACGTCGTCCCTGCATCAGGATGTGTAGGCGTAGTTCGACGATGTCCGGATCATCGCGCAACTCGTCGGAAACAGAAGTAAGCTCGGCAAGGGCCTCTTCGACCATGCCGAGCTCGAGATAACCCTGGGCAGCAAGGAGTGCCCGTTCGCTCATGGGAGCTTAGGCAATCGTCACCTCTGGCGAGAGGTAGACATCCTGAATTGCATTCAGGAGTTTCACTCCCTCATCCATGGGGCGCTGGAAAGCCTTGCGTCCGGAAATCATTCCCGAACCACCTGCACGCTTGTTGATCACGGCAGTCTTGACGGCATCCTCGAAGTCATGGGCTCCGGAGGCTCCTCCCGAATTGATGAGGCCGGCCCTGCCCATGTAGCAGTTAATGACCTGATAGCGGCAGAGGTCGATCGGGTGATCGGTGGTCAGCTCGGTGTAGATGCGCTCGTCGAGTTTGCCGTAGCTGGAGTCGCCGAGGCGCATCGCCTTGTAGCCGCCGTTGTTCTCGGGAAGCTTCTGTTTGATGATGTCAGCCTCGATGGTGACACCGAGGTGGTTTGCCTGTCCCGTGAGGTCGGCGGAGACGTGGTAATCCTTGTCCTTCACAAACGCCGGATTACGGAGATAGCACCAGAGGACGGTTGCCATGCCGAGTTCATGGGCGTGGCGGAAGGCTTCCGCAACCTGGATGATCTCGTGATCGGCATCCTCACCGCCGAAGTAAATGGTGGCTCCGACGGCGGCAGCACCCATGTCGTAGGCCTCGTCGATCGTACCGAACATGATCTCGTGGGAGACATTCGGGTAGGTGAGGAGTTCATTATGGTTGATCTTCACCAGGAAGGGGATGTGGTGGGCGTATTTGCGCGCCACTGATCCGAGGACTCCGAAGGTTGAGGCGACGGCATTGCATCCACCCTCGATGGCGAGCTTCACGATGTTTTCGGGATCGAAGTAGATCGGATTCTTGGCGAAGCTGGCTCCTGCGGAGTGCTCGATGCCCTGATCGACGGGAAGGATCGAAAGGTAACCGGTGTTTGCCAGTCGGCCCGTGCCATACATGCGCTGGAGGTTGGCAAGAACACGGGGGTTGCGGTCGCTGCCGAGATGGATGCGGTCAACGAAATCAGGGCCAGGCAGATGAAGGAGGTCCTTGGAGACCGTCTTGCACGTGTGGTTGAGGAGGGAGTCAGCCTCGGATCCGAGGTAGTTTTTGATTTCGTTAATCATAATCCCTCTAGTTCTGGGCAAAAAACGCGCCGCGTCGAGGATAAATCGATCACGGAAACGTCACATGAAAGCTCACTCGCCTCCGTCTGTTGCTGAGGGAAGGGACGGCTCCGAAACGGAAAAACGCCCGGGTTAACCCGGGCGTTCTTCATTGAGTGGGTTTCCTGAAGGGAAGCTTAGTAGGCGGCCTGAGCTCCCTTGATGTTCTTCTTCTTGATCCAGGACATGCGGGAGCGCAGTTGGCTGCCCACCTTCTCGATGGGGTGCTTCTCGCCGGCCTTAAGGAGGGCATTGTACTTCTTCTTGCCACCCTTGGCCTCGGCAATCCAATCCTTGGCGAACTTGCCGGTCTGGATGTCCTTGAGGGCGCTTTTCATACGCTTTTTCACGGAAGCATCGACAACCTTGGGGCCGACGACGATGTCACCATACTTGGCGGTTTCGGAGATCGAGAAGCGCATGCCGCTGATTCCGGACTCGTTGATCATGTCGACGATGAGCTTGAGCTCATGGAGAACCTCGAAGTAGGCCATCTCGGGCTGGTATCCGGCCTCGACAAGGGTCTCGAATCCGGCCTGGATGAGGGCAGCGGTGCCGCCGCAAAGAACGGCCTGCTCACCGAAGAGATCGGTTTCGGTCTCTTCCTTGAAGCTGGTCTCAAAGACACCTCCACGGGTCCCGCCGATGCCCTTGGCCCAGGCGAGGGCGTTCTTCTTGGCGTTGCCACTCTTGTTCTGATAGATGGCGATGAGGGTGGGGACACCCTTCCCTTCCTGGTACTGGCGGCGAACGGTGTGTCCAGGGCCCTTGGGGGCGACCATGATGATGTCGACATGCTTGGGCGGCTGGATCGTCTTGTAGTGGATCGCGAAGCCGTGGCTAAAGAGGAGGGTGTGTCCGGAATGGAGGTTCGGGGCGATGTCCTTCTCGTAGACCTCGGGGATGACGAGATCGGGGACGGCCACCATGATCACGTCAGCCTTCTTGACGGCTTCTGCCGTGTCGAAAACAGGGAATCCGAGCTTCTTGGCAACCTCGCGGCTCTTGCTCTTGGGATAGAGGCCGATGATTACCTTGACGCCGCTCTCCTTGAGGTTGAGGGCGTGGGCGTGTCCTTGGGAACCGAAGCCGATCACGGCGCAGGTTTTCCCCTTGAAGAACTTCAGATCAGCGTCTTTGCAGGTGTAGATTTTGGCGGGCATGGGTTGGTGGTTGGTGTGTTGTTGAGAGTGGGCGGGTGGAAAGGTTATTTCGAGCGGGAGAGGGCAATCTGGCCAGTGCGGGTGAGTTCGGTGATGCCGAACTGATCCATCAGGGCAAGGAACTTGTCGATCTTGCTCTCCGAGCCGGTGACCTCGATCGCGAGGCGCTTCGGCTGCACGTCGATGATCTTGGCTCGGAAAATGTCACAGATCTGCATGATCTCCGCGCGGGCCTTAGCATCAGCTTTTACCCGGATCAGCACGAGCTCGCGATCGACATAGTCCGCCTCGCCGAAATCCTCGACACTGATGACGTTGACCAGCTTGTCGAGTTGTTTGGTGACTTGGTCGAGGACCTTGTCGTCCCCGCGGACCACGATCGTCATGCGGGAGGTTTCGGGGTCTAGGGTGGGGCCGACATTCAGGGTGTCGATGTTGAAGCCGCGACCGCTGAACATTCCGGCGATACGGGTCAGGACGCCGAACTTGTTTTCGACGAGGATGGAGATGGTGTGGCGCATGGGTGCTGGGCCCCGGATCGGGGCCGAAGTAAAAGAATGCTGGGCAGCTTTTTTTTCGTCAAACGCAAAGCGAGCGGATACGAAGGGTGCATGCAACTTCCCGAGCGCGACTTTGACGCCTATATCTTCGACTGCGACGGCACCCTCGCCGATACGATGGGGCTCCACTATGACGCCTGGAAGATGGCTCTCGAGCCGTTTGGTGCGGATCTACCCGAGGATCTCTACTACAGCTGGGGAGGGCGTCCCACGCGCGAGATCGTCGAGGCGCTCAACGAGATGCAGGGTCTTTTCATGGATCCAGACGCCATGACCCATCATAAGGAAGGACTCTATCACTCGCTTCTTCCGGAAGTGAAGGCCATCGAGCCGGTTGTGGCCTTTGCTAGGAAAATGCATGGCAAGAAGCCGCTTGCCGTCGCCTCTGGAGGAGGACGCAAGGCTGTCACGGCCACCCTGGAGGGTCTCGGCCTGATCCACCTCTTCGATACCATCGTCACCTCGGAGGATTATAACCGTGGCAAACCTTTCCCCGATCCTTATCTGGAGGCGGCCCGCCGTCTCGGCATTGATCCCTCGGGCTGCCTTGTCTTTGAGGATACCGAGATCGGAAGGCAGTCCGCCCATGCCGCCGGCATGGAGTGCGTGCTGGTTCCGCCCCCGGGGGAAACTTCGTAAGGCTGGAGAAGTCCCGAGGATAACTGGAATGATTTCTGCTTCTCTTCTTTAGAAGAACCGCAAATGGGAGCCATCCAGGGGATTCAACTCACAACATAACCCACAGCAATCAACTCATGAGCAAACAATTTCGTGCAGGCGTCCTCTTCGGTGAAGAGGTCAAGGAACTCCTCGATCATGCCAAGGCGAACGAGTTCGCCCTCCCCGCAGTCAACTGCATCGGTACCAGTTCGGTAAATGCGACGATTGCTGCCGCCCGTGAGGTGAATTCCCCAGTGATGGTTCAATTCTCGAATGGTGGGGCCCATTTCTTCATAGGCAAGGGGATCACCAAGGAGGGGCAGAAAGGTTCCATCCTTGGCGGCATTGCCGGTGCCCACTATGTTGATGCTGCGGCGAAGGCCTACGGCGTGCCGGTGATCCTGAATACCGATCACTGCGCCAAGAAGCTGCTTCCCTGGGTGGATGGCATGCTTGCCGCCAGTGAGGAACAGTTCGCCAAGACCGGCAAGCCGCTCTACAGCTCGCACATGCTCGACCTCTCCGAGGAGCCGCTGCATGAGAATCTGGAAATCTGCGCGAAGTATCTCGAGCGCATGAGCAAGATGGGGATGACCCTCGAGATCGAACTCGGCGTCACCGGCGGCGAGGAGGACGGTGTCGATAACTCGGGGGTGGAGGAGTCCAAGCTCTACACTCAGCCCGAGGAAGTCGCTCAGGCCTACACCACGCTCGGCAAGATCAGCCCGAATTTCACCGTCGCGGCCGCCTTCGGCA
>CAIZIQ010000095.1 GCA_903933015.1 uncultured Spartobacteria bacterium
CTTGGACGGATCCCTCGCCATGCAGACGCCCTTCCAGCGCGTCATGAGTTGCGAGAATGGGTATCGGGGTTACTCCAACCCGAGCGCCGCCCAATACCTCACTACTCCGGAGGAGACCTTCACAGTCCCCTCCCATGCCTTCTTCGCCTTGGGAGACAATAGTTACAATTCCAGCGATAGCCGCTACTGGGGCATCGTCCCAGAGATGAACGTGATCGGACGCGGCTACTTTGTCTACTGGCCCTTCTCCGAACGCTGGGGATTCATTAGATAAGAAGCTGAAGATTTCATGAATTCTCCAGCGGAGGCGCAGAGACGCGGAGGAAAAAAGGATAGGGCGACAGTTTTTTTGATGATAACGAGCGGAAGTTCTAGCTCGTGCTCTACACCGCTTCAATACATCACAATCCCTCAATCTCTGCGCCTCCGCGTCTCTGCGGGAAAATAATCCTATTTCCGTTTTTTCGCAGGAGCCTTCTTGGTCGTGGACTTCTTTCCGTCAGTGGTGACTTTCGCCGAAACCTTGGCCGCGACTTTCAGACGAAGGGCATTCAGGCGGATGAAGCCAGTGGCATCGCCTTGATTGTAGGCCTGGGTCGGATCGGCCTCCATCGTCGCGATATCGGGGCGATAGAGACTGACGGGGCTCTTTCGGCCAGCAGCCAGAATATTCCCCTTGTAGAGGCGCACGCGGACAGTGCCGGTAACATTCTTCTGCGATTCCGTAATCAGGGACTGAAGGGCGAGACGCTCGGGAGCGAACCAAAAGCCATTGTAGACCAGCGTGCTGTATTTCGGAATCAAACCATCACGCAGGTGCATCACCTCACGATCCATCGTGAGCGACTCCATCTGTCGATGGGCAAAATGAAGAATCGAACCACCCGGCGTCTCATAGACACCACGGCTCTTCATTCCGACAAAACGGTTCTCCACCATGTCGACACGTCCCACGCCATGGCGACCACCGATCTTGTTCAGAGCCTTCATCACGGCGAGTGGATTAAGCTGCTTGCCATTAACGGCGACGCAGTTGCCCTGAACGAAATCGAGCGTAACGATCTCCGCCTTGTCGGGAGCATCCTCGGGGCTGGCTGAGAGTTTGAACATGCCCTTGTTCTCGGGAGCAAACGCATCGAACCAAGGATCCTCCAGAATGCCGCTCTCGTAGCTGATATGGAGCAGATTGCGATCCATCGAGTAGGGCTTCTTGGCACTCGCCTCGACGGGGATTTTGTGAACACGGCAATACTCGATCATCTCGGCACGACCGGGAAATTCCGTGCGGAAGTTCTCCTCGCGCCAGGGAGCGATCACGTCGAGATCAGGGGAGAGAGCCGCGGCCGCCAGTTCGAATCGCACCTGATCGTTACCCTTCCCCGTCGCACCATGCGCAATGGCATCGGCACCTTCGGCCGTTGCGATCTCGACCATGCGCTTCGCGATCAAAGGTCGGGCAATGCTCGTGCCGAGAAAATATTCCCCTTCGTACAGAGCCCCCGCCTGCATCATCGGGAAAATGAAATCACGAGCGAACTCCTCCTGCAGATCATCTACATAGCACTTGGAGGCACCGGTGCGGAGAGCCTTTGGCTTAAGCCCCTTCAACTCCTCCTCCTGACCGATGTCCGCACAGAAGGCAACGACCTCAGCGGAGTAGGTCTCCTTGATCCAGTTGAGAATGACGGAGGTATCAAGACCTCCGGAGTATGCAACGACGATTTTCATGAACCTTTTCGATACAGCACTCCGCGTTTCGTTGCACGCCGATTTGAGAAAATTGTGGGTTGACTGGGACTCGAACCCAGAACCAATACCTTAAAAGGGTACTGCTCTACCATTGAGCTATCAA
>CAIZIQ010000096.1 GCA_903933015.1 uncultured Spartobacteria bacterium
AAGAGTGAAGCTATGGGCCTTGATAGTTTCACCAGCTGGAATGGTGACGGTGGCATCGTTTCTATCCCTGATATTTTGAGAGGCAATGAAGCCGGCGGGACCCAAAATGCTCTCCAGCGACGCAATGTTGCCACCATTAATAGTACCTAAATCAGCCGTAAAACTCCCAGGGCTGCCTTTAGCTGCCGTCGCAGAGAGATTCGCCGGCAGTGATACCAAGGCACCGTTGGGAGCTGAAACAAAAAGGCTTCCCGCAGATCCACCCTCTGCCGGCGCACTGACATCAAGTGAAGAACCGGCAAGATCAAGGCTACCAAGCTTTGATGAAAGCGAAATAATTCCTCCCCCGGTATTTTCCGAGCCGTGCTGGAGTTGCAGGGAAATACCCGCAACGTTGATCGTTGAGGAGAGTCTCAAGTCAGAACCACTTCCGCCCGAGCCCGTGGCGACGATCGAAACGCTTCCGCTTGGTAGGGTGATCGGTGTGGCCATATTGACAGAACCACCCGTAATGGAAAGTGAGGCTCCCAGACCGGGAGCGACGATGGCCGAGCCTGATTGGGAAGCTGTGAAGGATCCATAGGAGACGATTGTTGTCTTTGCAAAATCCTTACCGGTCATAAGAGGTGATTGAATCGAAAGGTCACCTGCCGTGAGGAATGTTCCATTTCCACTCCCCACGACACCACCCGAAAAGTTGGCGGCAACCGTTTGGAATCCATCCAGGCTTAAATCGGAGTTATTTGCAGCGGTCACCGTGGAACCGAGCGTCAGGATGTTTCCCTGCAACGTGAGCGATCCTCCCGTGACCTGAGGAGCACCGAGCGATGGATCCGAAACTGCTCCCGCATTGTCGAGGAGCAGATTGTTTGCGGTGATCGTGAATGCCGAGTTGTCACCGGATGAGATTTCTCCGGCATGCAGTGACAATTCAAGATTGGCCGAACCGAAGGACGCCGGGTTGCCGTTTCCATAAAAATCAATGCCTGAATAGCTGCTAAGCGAGAGGCGGGATGATTTTTGAAGACCCTCTAGCGTCGCTCCGGAAAGTTGAAGACTTGTTGCGTCTGATGGGAGAAGCGTGCCGCCATCGTTATTGAAATTCGGATCCAGAATAAGGGAGATAGACCCAGCATTGATTGTGGAAACCTTGGAATTCAAAGAACTCGTCTGGGAAATCGTGGACTTGGATGTGGAGTCAAGGAGGAGAGCTCCTCCCTGAAGCAAGGTGGAGCCATTGATTGTGAGCGACGGAGTGTAGGTGTTGCCGTTACCATCGGTGAGTCCTGCAGACTGGGCGCTTTGCGCATCAACATTTTTTCTTGTCAGCGTAATATTTGGGTCACTACTAACGCGCAGGAACACACCGTCACCGGAAACTGCGAGCGATGAACCCGAGGCGACAGCGCCGATCTGAAGGTTCTCCTGAGGCGCCACCCCGCTGCCGGATGCAGTGATGGACGCACCGGAACCTCCCGGTGTTCCAAGGACAATCCCCTCTTGAGCTACCAGGATGATGTCGTTCCCAGAGAGAGAGGTTCCGTCGGCAATGGTAATCGAAGGGGCGTTGACCTTGACCGGAGTCAAACCATTGACCTGGTTCCCACGGACGCCGCCGAGGAGAAGGCTTCCAACGCTCCAAGAGTTGAGTTCGGCAGCTGAGAGACTTCCGGCGGCTCCGTCGGCGGTAACAGTGATTGCCTGCGAGGAGTTGATATCAATGGAGGCTCCAGTACCTCCATTTCCACCCTGCCCCTTG
>CAIZIQ010000097.1 GCA_903933015.1 uncultured Spartobacteria bacterium
AGTCTTGATCCGGAAAGATGAGGATTCTCAGAGCCTACAAAAAAGGCAGGGGCAATCTTCCTGCATTCCTCCTTTTTCTTTTCGCCCTAGCACTTGCCGTGGGGGGGGTCGCCTTCTGGCGACTGATGCAATGCAAACCCCTCCCTCAACTCTCCCAGGCACATTCTGGATGGCCCGGTTTGCAGGAACAGAAGGAGCGCACGCCACTGGAGTCCGACCGATCACTTGAGATCATGGATCGTGAATTCACAGAACTGGTCGAGCATGTGATTCCCTCCGTGGTTAGCATCATCACCACGACGGCGCCGGATCGTGATGCATTGATCCGTCAATTCTTCGGCCTTGGCGGTGGAGGTGTGAGTCAGAACAATAAGATGGGCTCAGGCATGATCGTCTCCCCGGAAGGGTACATCGTCACCAACTGGCATGTCGTGAAAGGCGCCTCACAAGTCACCGTCCAACTGAGCGACGGCCGCTCCCTTCCTGCTTCGATCGCGGGTGCTGATCAGCGTTCCGACATTGCCGTCTTGAAGATCGCTGCCGAGGGACTTGAGCCAATTGCTTTCGGCGACTCGGAGTTGGTCAAGGTGGGGCAGATGGTTTTCGCCGTGGGTAATCCTTTCGGACTGCAGGAAACCGTGACCCAAGGGATCATCAGCGCCAAGGGACGCCGCACCGCCAGCGAGGCCGCCAATGAATTTTTCCAGACCAGCACAACCATCAATCCCGGCAACTCGGGTGGCCCCCTTGTTGATATCCATGGCAAGGTCATCGGCATCAACAACTTCATTCTCAGCAGGAGCGGCGGCTCCGAGGGGATCGGATTCGCCATCCCCTCCAATGTGGCGCGGCGGGTCTACGAGGACATCGTACACCGAGGTCATGTCATTCACCCATGGTTCGGGATCGTGATGCGCCCGTTGAATGCCAGTTTGGCGAAACAACTCGGACTCCCAGACGCAAGCGGTGCCCTGGTCGCAGCGACCTTGGTCGGATCCCCTGCCGAACAAAGCGGCTTGATCGGCGGAGATGTGATCACCTCATTTAATGGTCATCCGATCCGTGACGGGAAGGACCTGCGCAACCGCGTGGCCGAAGCCGAAGTCGGCCCACCCATCAGCCTCGAGATCCTTCGCGCGGGTAAACCGCTGCAACTGAGCGTCACCATGATTGAGGAGCCGGCTCACTGACCCGTCATCCCTACCACCCCCCCTGCCATTCTCCCTGATTCTCACCTGCCAGCCACTCCAAGCAGCTCTTCCCATATTCGAGTCCAGCACGCTTGCGAAGGGAGCGGCTTCAGAACTAGATTCACATCCTGTCATGGTTGCAAATTCCTCCAGTGGAACATCACGTCCCGATCGCAGCACTCCCGTTAGGATAGCGATCTGGGTACTCAGCGCGATTGCACTGATCGAGTTGATTCTGGCTGCGATCGCACTGGCACCCCGTTTTGTTTCCGGACTGAGGGCTGGCAGCTCTCCCCTGCAGTCTCAAGAGCAGTCCGTGTCCCACTCTCAGGCCCAGACAGCAGCATCACTACCCAATACCTACACCCCGAATCAAACCGCTCCCCAGATCCCTCTCTCCCAGCCAGTCAGCCATCAATCACCGGTCTCTCTCCCACAGGACCAGCAGAATTCCGACTCTCCTGCGGGCAATTCCTCGCCCAAACAGACTCTTGCACCTGATAAAGAAGAGTTGCCACCACGCCAACCCCCTGCTGATGCGGCGGTCAACGG
>CAIZIQ010000098.1 GCA_903933015.1 uncultured Spartobacteria bacterium
CAAGGGGCACTTTCACTCCCTCGGGATCACTGAAGACATCAAATGGCGTGATGGAGGAGAATAGTTCCTCTTTGGCTCCCAGTACCGCTGACTCGACGGCTGAGTAGGGAGTGGCTGCCTCCATCAGGAGGGCCAGGTCGCGACGTACCGCGGGGAACTTGGGGATGGCACCAAAGCGCTTTGGGTCCTTGGCAAAGCCGATGCCGCTGGAAGCCTGCAACGCAGCCATGTCGAGTTCGGCCACCACAATCTGACCCTGGTGCCCTCCAACCATCACCTCGCGCGTTGCGGCGGGGGAGAGAACTCCGAGGATGCCGGCCGGTTTTCCACCGATCAGAAGCTCCAACGCCAAGGGCAACGATGCGTGGGTCGTGGAGCGGAAGGTAATGGGGTCCAGTGTATTGGCGAGCAGCGTGATGAAGCCCTTGAGATCAAAGAGATCAAGAGATCGCTCCCCATCGCCCGCTTCTTTGCTACGCCAGTTCTCAGGAGCTGTGCGACCCGTCATGACGAGACCGAGACGTGTGACCTCCTCGGGCTGCACTTGCTGGTAGACCTTTCCAATTTCAAAAAGACGAATCGCATCTGCCCCATGACGGAGATTGCGTGCAACGGCATCAAGGAGTCCGGGAATGAGGCTGGCTCTGAGAGTCGAGTGCTCTTCACCCATTGGGTTGCGGACGGAAACGACGGCTTCCGATCCACCTGTGGCATAGGCCGCCTGATCACGGCTGCCGGTCAGGGTCCCGCTACGGGCTTCATGGAAGCCTCCACCCGAGAGACGGCGACGCAAACCGCGCGCAAAATCGTAGGCCCTGTCAGCCGCGCTCGAATGGGCGGGAATGCCCGAGCACTTTGGGGGGATGGAATTGATACCGTGAAGGCGAGCAACCTCCTCGATGAGATCGACCTCACGGGTCAGGTCGTTCCGCCAGGAAGGGATCTCGAAACCAGCCTTTACCTGATTCAGGCCCAGCTTCACGAGCAAGGAGGCGATCGCGTCATCATCCAGATCAATCCCGAGGAGCGAGCGAACACGTTCGCCGCGCAGAGGAACCGTACGCAGTGCAGGGAGCGAGCCGGCGACGATGAGTTCGGGAGAAGGGGTTCCTCCGGCAACATCGACAATCAAGGCAACGGCACGGGCCGAAGCATTCACAGCGGTTTCGGCGTCCGTACCGCGCTCAAAGCGGTAACTGGAATCACTCGAAATACTGTGCGCGCGGCTGGAACGGCGCACTAGCGAAGGGTCGAAAACGGCACTTTCCAAAAGGATGGTCGTGGTGGTTTCGGAGACGCCACTTGCCTGTGCTCCCATCACTCCCGCGAGGGCTTGAATGCCGGCAGCATCCGTGATGACGACATCCTGAGTAGTCAATGTGTAGACCGTTCCGTCCAAGGCCGTGAATTCCTCGCCCTCGGCCGCAAACTCAACGGCGAGATTCCCCGTGATGCGTGCCGCATCAAAGGCATGCAGCGGTTGGGCCGTCTCAAACATCACGTAGTTGGTGACATCGACGATGTTGTTGATGGAGCGAAGTCCCACCGATTCCAAACGCTTACGGAGCCACTCGGGACTCGGTCCCACCTTCACCCCCTGGATTCTGCGAATGCTGTAGAAGGAGGCAGCTGAGGGCGCCGAAATGGTGGCCACCGAGGGATCCCTCTTGGGAACGGGCAGCTCCGCCGAGATCTCGATTAGCTCGCCGCAGCCAAAGGCAGCCGCCTCGCGGGCGACGCCGAGATGACCGAGCCAGTCGGGGCGGTTTGGCGTGATCTCGATTTCGAAGACTTCCTCGGCTGGGAAGAGTTCGCTTAGGGGCGTGCCGATCGTGGTCTCAGGTGAAAGGATGAGCAGACCGTCGGCTCCTTCGCCGAGACCGAGTTCCTTGGAACTGCACATCATTCCTTCGCTCTCGACGCCTCGAAGCTTGCCAACCTTGATCTTGAAATCACCCGGCATGACGGCGCCCGGTTGCGCAAGCGGCACCTTGTCACCAACCTTATAGTTCTTGGCACCGCAGACGATTTGGCGCGGCGTGCCGCTGCCGTCATCGACCTTGCAG
>CAIZIQ010000099.1 GCA_903933015.1 uncultured Spartobacteria bacterium
AGTTCGTCGGCACCACGCAGGTAGAAGCAAAGCCTGTCGAGTTTGATCTTGGAGAAATCAAGCCCGGCCGTGGCCTCAAAGGACATCCAGATGGCAGCAGCCGCCCCAGCCTCGGCAGGAAGGTCGATGCCAACGATACTCCGGTCGAGGTACTTGGCCTGATCCAGTTTGACCGGCCACAGGGTGACATCATGGGCCGTGGTGAAAGTACAGGGAGTGTTCTGGCTGGAGTAGGCCTTGCTGCGCAGGGATGTGCCGCGAGGAATTGGGAATCCCGAGGCCAAGGACTTCTCGTTCCAGTCCGGTTGGAACCTCACCACCGCCATCGAGGGGGTCGGCGCGAGGTAGTCGGGGTACACCGTTTCAAAGAGGGCCTGGGTGAAGCGTGGAAACTGGGATTCTAGCTTGAACTTGACCCTCGCAGCCAGATAGGCGAAGCCCTCGAGAAGTCTTTCCACGAATGGGTCGGGGCAGATCTCCTTGCCCTCGGTATCCAGAGAAAGGCGTCCTGCGATCTTCGGATAGGCGCGCCCAAACTCACCGGCGCTCTGGCGCAGGTGTTGCAACTCGGCGTTGTAGAGTTCAAGGAAGCTCCTATTCATTGGGTGATCGTGGTGGAGCCGGTCTCTAGATCAAGGAGGGTTTTCAGGATAAATGCCTCCGGGTAGGGGTTCCCCCAGATCTGCCCCCTGATCTCGAATCCGATGGTTGTCGGTGTAACGACAGAGGCGCTCCCCATGGCTTTCACAGTAAGTCCGCTCCGCATGATCCTGGGTTCGAAATTGATGATCGCCGCGAGGAGACTCCGTTCCAGAACCCCCATGTCGAGATCCCCCACCGTCTTGCCACAGAGATCGCGGGTTCCGTAGTTGAGAACGGATTTCTCAATCTCCGGGAAGTCCTCGAATGTATCGGCCTGGGCGTGGGAGGGAGTGTTGAGCAACCATTCGAGATTCTGCAGAACAGTGGACCGGAACTCGGTGGAGGTACGGAAGAGATTCCGTGCAGGTTCGGTTTTCTTATCCGGTTCGTCGTCGGTAAGAAAATCAAGTAGGCACGGAAGAAAAGTCTCGTCCGAAAGTCTCTCAGCCATTGACTGGTGCTACAGTTACCGGGGGGACATCCAGCGTGATTTCCTTGATCTCCAGGATGGGCACATCTGCCTGATCGGTCGTCAGGACCCTCTGTCCAACGCCCAGATAGAGCTGTTCTGATTTTTTGATCCAATCGGTCTTTCGCGCCAACTGGATGGCGGAGTCGGGGCAGTCTTCCGAGGAAAAGTACCTTGCAGGGACGAAGCCGGATGCGGCCCCCCCGTTGGTCCATGTGAAATTGGCGCTTCTCCAGACGAGGTCACAGAGGTTCTTGGTGGGTTCGAACTTGATGCTGGCAATCCTCATGAAGGGGACCCAGCGGTAGCAACCCTGCATGATGACCTCAAGCATGGGACCGAGACGCGTGTCGGCATCGGCAATCCATTCGAAGGAGTTGCCGTCGATCATTCCCTTAGTCGCCGGGGCCTTGTCGAAAGCCCTCTTCTGAGCCTCATCGTATGCGGCAAACTCTCCCTGGGCGGCCAGTTGGTTGGCGTGAACCAAGTCTCCCATCCATTCCTCGGGTTCGCCGAAAATGATGGGGGTCTTGGTACCTTTGAAAATTTCCGACCTTAGGATCTCGCTCTCGACTACTGGAGAGAAGACGTTGGCAAACATGCTGGAATCGGCATCCATGTCGGCGAGAATGCTGAGTTGCGAAAGTGACTCCTTCCACAATCCGAGAACACACTGGAGTTGGAAGAGAAAGACGCGATGCTTCGGGTCGGCGGGATTCGCCTGGACGTTTTGCTTCGCGGTGGTGAGAGCCTGCTGGAGTTCGCCGCTCTTGATGAGTTCTTCGGGAGTCATAAGCTGAAAATTGAATCCCGAACTGGCCGTTTATCTAGCCAGTTCGGGATCAATGAGTTTTTTCCTGGTTAAGGGGGCTTAGCTGGCCACCTGCGAGGAGATGGTGTAGCCGTGCGTCACGGCCGAGCCTGCCTGACCCGTTGCGCTGGTCGGAGTGTAGGTCCAGGTGATCTGGTCGTAGGCGAGTGAGTAGACATCGATCGGTCCGGTCGGAGTGGCACCCCCGATGCTCTGGTAGGAGGTCACGATCGCATTCTGAAGCTCAATCTGCCAATAGGTAGTCGGCTTGGTGCCTCCGGTTCCCGTGGTGATGCAGTACAGGGTTGCCTTGCTGACGGGCTTTGCGATGGAGCAGTAATAAGCCAGGTTAGGGCTTGCGACGCTCGTTGGTGAGTAGACGAGCATATTCTTGAACGAGGGCTTGCCTGCAACCATTCCACCGGCCTGCGTTCCCGTGTTACTCGGGTTCTGGAGGCCGATATCGAAGTTGGTAACGGGGATGCCGTTGGAGATCGGTCCCTGGGTCATTCCACCGCTGATTCCGTCGATGACGATACCAAAGGTGTTCTGTGCATCCTGACTGACTACGTAATCAGGGATGATGATGAGCTGATCGGGGACGATCGAGTACAGGTTTGATGATGTGGACATATGTTTATTATTTTTTGTTGTTTTTTATTAACGGCTGATTTTTGAAAATTATTTCTTTGGAGCCGGCAGTTTGGTTGTGAGTCTCAGCGAGACGGTTAGTCCCTCGAGTTGGTAGTGAGGCTTGAGGTAGACCTTGGCAGAGTAGTAGCCGGGGTTACCCTCGACCTCCTCGACATCGACCCTCGCTTCGGAAAGCGGGAACTTGGCCTTTGTCTCGTCGGTGGCATTCGGATCGTTGTTCACGAACTTCATAATCCAGTCATTGAGCCACTTGCTCATATCCTCACGGGACTTGTAGGAACCGATCTTGTCACGAACGATGCACTTGAGATAGTGGGCGAAGCGGCAAGTGGCGAACATGTACGGAAGACGCGAGGCCAGATTGGCGTTCGCGGTGGCGTCCGGATTGTCGTACTCCTGGGGCTTGTTTAGAGACTGGGCGCCGACAAAGACGGCGAAGTCGGTATTCTTCCAGCTGGAGAGCGGCATCATGCCATTCTTGGCAAGTTCCGCCTCACGGCGGTCCGTGATGGCAATCTCGGTGGGGCACTTCATGTCCACACCACCGTCATCGGTCGGGAAGGTGTAAACGGGAAGTCCCTCGACTGCACCGCCGCTCTCGACGCCGCGAATCGTGGCACACCATCCGTAGGTCTTGAAGGCACGGGTGATGTTGGTGCCCATCGCGTAGGCTGCGTTGGCCCAGACGAACTGGTTGTCGTTCTTGCCCTCGGCCTCCTCCTCAAAGTCGAACTCGTCAACAGGCGAGGTCTTGGCTCCGTAGGGGAGCCTCGAAAGGAAGCGTGGCATGGCCATGCCGATATACTTGGAGTCGTCGGATTCCCGGAGACTCCTCCAGGCGGCATACTCGGGCGTCTGGAAAATCTTGGTGAGATCCCTGGGATTGCTAAGCTCGGACCAAGACTGGAAGCCGAAAAGGGAAGGCGCAGCGGAGGTGATGAACGGTGCGTGTGCAGCCGCTGCGATCTTCGCCATGTCTCCGAGGGTGGCCACATCCATGGGGGAGTGATCGAACTCGTAGTCGCCGATGATCGAGCCAAAGGGCTCGCCACCCGGAGTACCGAACTCGTCCTCGTAGAGCTTCTTGAAGAGCGGGCTCTGGTCCCAAGCTGTTCCGTGATACTGCTTGAGTGTCTTAGCGACCTCTTTTTTGGGGATGTTGAGCACCCGAATCTTGAGTTGCTCATCAGTCTCGGTGTGGCTGACGAGGTGGTAGAGCCCCCTCCAGGAACCCTCCAACTTGCGGAAGTCCTCGTGGTGCATGATCAGGTTGATCTGCTCGGAGAGCTTCTTGTCGATGGCGGCGACAATCGCCTCAATGGTGGCGCGGGTGTCAGAGGAGATCAGTGTGGTCGCCTCAAGCGCCTGGGCGGCGAGTGTCTTGACTGCGGACTGGATCGCATCCTTAGCGGTGTCGGTCGTGGGCTTAAACTCACGATCCAAGAGCGATGAGAGATCGCTTTCCTGGATGGCTTCCGGAGCGCCCTGCGACTGTTGTGCGGCTGTGTCTGGCATGATGGTGGTTAGTTAAATGATGGGGGATTAGGCGGCGGGAGTAGCCGGAGCGTCAGTGCCTGCCGCGGGAGCAGCAGTTTCGGCGGGCTTGGGTGCGGATCCCAGCGACTTCATGAGCGCAGGGTCAGCCAAAACCTTGGCGATAAGATCCTCGGCCCCGCTCTTACCATCCATATAGGTGAGCAGGTTGGAGAGTTCAGTACGCGCAGTGAGAAGCTTGTTCAGCGCATCCACCTTGCGTGCAACCGCAGCGGGTGAAAAGTCCGCCATGCTCTCGAAGGTTAGGTCGACGCTAAGGTTATCCTGGCCGGTGAGAGTGTTGGGAACGGCAAAAGCGACACGGGGCTTGATGGCCTTGAGACG
>CAIZIQ010000100.1 GCA_903933015.1 uncultured Spartobacteria bacterium
CTGGGACTGATTTTCGGCCTTTTCAGCCGCATTGCTGCCTTTGGCATCGCGGCTAACATGACGGTGGCCATTCTCATGGTGCATTCCGCCAACGGCTTCTTCATGAACTGGTTCGGCAAGCAGTCGGGTGAGGGATACGAGTATCATCTGCTGGCCATCGGGTTGGCGCTCATCGTGATGATCCAAGGTGGCGGAGCATTCTCCCTCGACAAAGTGCTCTCCTCCAGCAACGAGGGATCGTGCGGCAAGGCAAAGTGATCGAAGAAAAAATCCTCGATTTAGGCGAACAGCCCCTCTCCCTTCTGATGGCGGAGAAGGGGCTTAAGTCGCATGATCTGGTCACTGCCTCCACCGAGCAGATCACTCATAAGATGGTCCAGCGGGGTTGCAAGGGGCGGAGGCTTACCAAGAAAGTGCAGGGGAAGCTCCTTCGTGCTTTCGACAAGGCGACCGGTGAATCGCACCAGCTTGCCGACCTCTTCACCTACTGAAGAGGTGAAGGAATAAATCTGGAAAACAGGAAATCAGGAACAGAGATTGGAAGATTGCATTTAGCCCCGATTAGCTTCCGTTTGCATCGATCACTCCTAGATTCTCTCCTAACAGCCTACAGCCTAACCCGCTAATAGCCTCCGTTGCCCATGTCCGTTCTCAATGCCGCCGCCTACAAGTTTGCGGAGCTCACAGAGCTTCCCGAATTACGCGAACGGCTCAAAGGCGAGTGCCATTCATTGGGCCTGAAGGGAAGCATTCTTATCAGTCCCGAGGGGATCAATCTCTTCATCGCCGGGGAGCCGTCGGCAGTGGAAAAACTGCTCCTGCTCCTGCGTTCGATTCCCGGCCTTGAGGCTCTTGAGGAGAAGCGGAGCGAAAGTGAAGAACAGCCCTTCAACCGCATGCTGGTGAAGATCAAACAGGAGATCATTGCTTTCGGCGTCGAGGGCATTAATCCGGCACGGCACACATCCCCGCGACTTCCTGCCAAAGACCTTAAACGTTGGCTCGACGAGGGACGTGATTTTCTACTTCTCGACACGCGCAACACCTATGAGGTCAAGCTCGGCACCTTTGAGGGTGCGCAGACCCTTCCGATCCGCCACTTCCGCAAATTTCCCGAGGCAGTTCGACAGCTTCCCGAGGAACTGAAGAAGATGCCCGTCGTCAGCTTCTGCACCGGAGGCATCCGGTGCGAGAAGGCTGCTCCCTTTCTTGAGAAGGAGGGGTTCCAAGAGGTCTACCAACTGGAGGGGGGCATCCTGAAGTATTTCGAGGAGTGCGGCGGCGCGCATTGGGATGGCGAGTGCTTCGTCTTCGACAAGCGTGTCGGGGTGGATCCGGCCCTTCAGGAAACGGGGAGTCAACTCTGCTTTGCCTGTCAGGAGCCGCTCACGAGCGGGGAGCTCAAAGATCCCCGCTACGTCTACGAGGTAAGCTGTCCTTACTGCTTTGAACAGTAAGGCTTGGTTTGTCCTTCGCCTCAAATGATATCGACGTAGGAGAGGCAAGCAAAGCCCCGTTCCCACGCACCTTTTTTATAGCGTCCCCCGCAAGCCTTGCTATCCATCCAAGCTTCCAAGTCTTGTATTGGAAGTGGTGCGCGATACAGGGTTCGAACCTGTGACTTCTTGCGTGTGAAGCAAGCGCTCTACCGCTGAGCTAATCGCGCATGACTGAGGGCAGAAGATTAGAAATCTCCAGGCGCTTCTCGGCAAGTAGATAAGCGGGGGCCTTATCGGGAGTTTGAACGAGGCGCAACAGAAGCACTGGGGCTGGCCTGGGGTTTCGGTGTCCTGTGTTTTTTGACGGAGGAAGGAGTTGGAATGGGTACCGGTTCGTTTTCTCCGGGCTTGGCCAGGAAAATCATTTCCTCCGCCGCAGTGCAGGTGCGGGCAGAGACGATGCCGTTGACAGATTTGCCGTCGCGAGAGGTGAAGCCGTCGTAGTTGTTGATGCTGGAGACCTGACCGACAACATTGCCTGCGGCATCGGTCACGGCTCCTCCGCTCGATCCCGGGCAATACTCCGCAGTCACCTCCAGGTGAAGGGAGGGTTGGTGCTTCTCGTCGTAGCGATCCCTGCTGATGCGGGCTATCTGTCCGGAGGTGAACATGTAGGTGAATCCATCGGGATGGCTCATGCACCAGACCTGCTCCCCGGGGCGCGCTCCCCCGCGTAGCGGGAGCGGGGGTAGGTTCAGTCCCGGGACTCGAACCAGGCAGGTGTCGGAGCGATCGCTGGCAGCCACGATTTCGGTCACCGGATAGACAGCGCCATCCTCGGTGATGGCCACGGCCTGGGCTGCCTTCATGATTTCTGGATCAATCGTCATGACATGGAGGGAGGTGGAGAGTACCTCCGGTGCGACGGAAAATCCGGTTGCCCCGATCATGAAGCGCCACTTCTTGGAGTGGGGCTCCTGGTAACGTAGGCCCATGGCGACCGTGCTGTGACGGAGTTTTTCTGCCAGGACAGTGGGAGGAAGTTGGTTTGTCGAGACGGGAGCCAGGGAAGTGCCCGGACGTGTTTTCAGGGTTTTTTTGGCCAACTCGGTATAACTGATGAGCTTTTCCTCCTTGGCTAAGCGATCAACCTCCTTGGAGGCGTTTTTTTCGTAGGTCTCGTCATCGACGATGTAGCGCGAGTCAGCGTTGGTCGAAGCTGTTTGATTCAGGGCTTCCTGAGCATGTCCCGCGACCAGAAAGCCAGATAGAGTCGCTGTGGCGAGCAGGGAGAGTCTCAACCTAATCCAGCAGCTCATACCAGTTGTTCCGTCGGTGCGGGGTGTAACCGGCTTCCCGGATGAGTGTCTCGATTTCCTGAGACTCGAGTCGGAAATTCGCACCCGCCTTGCTCACGACGTTCTCCTCCATCATGACGCTACCGAAGTCGTTTGCCCCGTAGCGCAGGGCCACCTGTCCGATCTTCGGTCCCTGCGTGACCCAGGAACTCTGAACATTTGTGAAATTGTCGAGGAAGATACGTGAGAGGGCCTGCATTCGGAGGTACTCGGCCGAGCCGACAGGTTCGGCACGGAGCTTTGTATTCTCAGGTTGGAAGGTCCAGCAGATGAAGGCGGTGAAGCCGCCGGTCTCATCCTGCTGGCGGCGGAGACGTCCGAGGTGCTCGATACGCTCCCCGACGGTCTCGACATGGCCGAACATCATGGTGGCGCTGGAGTTCAGTCCCATGCCGTGGGCGATCTCCATCACCTTGAGCCATTGGTCGCTGTTACACTTGAGCGGGGCGACATGATTGCGCACTCGGTCGACCAGGATCTCGCCACCGCCGCCGGGGATGGATCCGAGGCCGGCCTCCTTGAAGCGGCGAATGACTTCCTCCAGAGGCATGTTGAAGACCTCGGAGAAGTGGTTGAATTCCGGTGGGCTGAAGCCGTGGATGTTCACATGGGGATACTTTTCCTTCATGTGAGAAAGAAGTTCGAGGTACCAGTCGATCTTCAGGCCGGGATGATGGCCTCCCTGGAGCAAAACCTGGATGCCACCCGCCTCGGTGAGTTCATCGAGCTTCTGGTCCATCTCCTCATGCGTGATCACATAGCTGTCGGCATCCTTGCCGGTCCTGTAGAATGCGCAGAACTTGCAGTAGACGTTACAGATGTTCGTGTAGTTGATGTTCCTGTCGATAATGTAGGTGACGATCTCGTTGCCCTTGCCTCTGTGTGTCTTGGCTTGTGCGATCTGGCGGCGGTGATCGGCGAGGGCCCCGAGTTCCTCCAATGGGAGACGGTAAAGTTCCAGTGCCTCCTCGGGAGAAATTCGTTCTCCGTCGATCACGCGTTCGGTCAGGGAGTCGATGCTGCTGGAAGTGATCGAGGTAAGTGTGGGCATGAGTCGAAAAAGAGAATCTATTAACCTCATGGTAGATGGTCGAAGAGTCATAGGAAAGGGGGTTTTGGGTGGGAGGGCGTCATTTGAAATCGCCAAGCAGACCCCTTCATCAGAGACTCTCCTCCCATGTGGAAGAGAGGTACCCAGTTCATCACCGAGTCTGCATTCCGGGTTCTCGCGCGGATTTTTCCTCCGGTTGCCTCGCCCCTTCCAAAGGATCCAAGATTAATTCTGGTATTCAGCACGACGGGCATTGGGGATGCTCTCTTTGATACGGCTGCCATCAGGAGCCTGAGGCTTGCCTATCCTGAGGCGCGGATTGTGGTATGCGCCCACCGCAAGAGGAGAAGCATCCTTCTTCACGATCCCGATGTTGATGAGGTGCTCCCCTATGGTAAGTCACCCATCTACGCATTCCGGCTGTTGCAAAGGTTCCGTAGGGATCGTCCCGATCTGGTGATCCTGTTGAACATCAATCCGGAGGTGGTTCCTGTTGCCTATTGCATCAACAGGCATGCACTTTTCGGAGGATCCTGGAGGTGTGGGAATTACGAATTTTTGATTTCCCATCTTATTGATACTCCCGAGGAGGGGCATATTCTAAGGCTAGGTGCGGCGATTGCAGTTGCTGCTGGTGGTTCGGAAGAAGCCTATTCCATGGTTTATTGCCCCGCAGATTTGGAAATCCATGCCGTCAGGCAGCGCTTTGCGGGATGGATCGACCAGCCGTTCATTGTATTTCAGACTGGAGGAGGAAGAAGCCGCGCTTGGAGGGATTGGCCGGTTGAATCCTACGTTAGGAATATCCAGTGGGTTCAGCAACATTACCCCATAAAGGTCATCCTCACGGGAGGGTGGGATAACGAGAAAGCTGCCACGGAGATCGAGGCTGCCTGTCCCGGAGTTGTTAATCTCTGCAGCAAGACGACTCTGGAGGAAACTGCAGCCCTCTTGGCACGGGCGACCATGTTGGTGAGCACTGACACAGGGATTCTATTTATTGCTTATGCGACGGGATGCCTTGCTCTGGCGATCTTGCATCATGCCAGTCCCGGTAGTTTGATAGGATCAAGGGATCCCATTGCCGGACATGAAGTAGTGGAGTTACCGAAACCCATGCAACCCACGGGAACGCTTGAAGGAGAGATGGGAAAAATTCGTGATAAGGATGTCAGGGCGGCCATCCTGAGGATGCTTGCCAGAAGGGGGATTCATCCAATCGTTCCGTTATCCTAAGAGATTCCCTTGACTTGCCTTGGGCTCCAAAACCATTAGGCTGACACAGCAATTTTTCACGCCGCTTTAGCTCAGTTGGTAGAGCATCTCATTCGTAATGAGAGGGTCGCCGGTTCGAATCCGGCAAGCGGCTCCATCACCCTTGGGACTGTTTTTTGGTAAGATGTTCCAGGATTGTTGTGGCGAGGGTGATGCTGATACCCGGTGTGTCTGCAAGA
>CAIZIQ010000101.1 GCA_903933015.1 uncultured Spartobacteria bacterium
AACGGATAGGCCTTGGCCTTGTCCATGAGTGAGAGGATTCGCTCGGGCACGACATTGATCCGCCCCTCCTTACCACTTCGTTCCTCTTGGTAGAGGGTCACGTTGTAGAAGGGATGATCGGAAGCCGTTAGGTGGAACACATAGGCCTTCCGGTTGAAGATCACCGTCAGGTGATCCTCCGCATCCTTCTTCAGCGCCCGGATCGTGAAATAGAAGTTCCCCGGCGTGAACGAGATCAGGAATCCGGCGTTCTCCTGATCCTGAACGGCCACCGACTTGGCAAAGAGACCCGAGATCTCAGAGGGAAACATGACCGTTGTGGTCCCCGTCTTCGAAGCCACCGGGATGTCGTAGATGATGAACTCGTCGAGTGGCTTCTGAACGATGGATCCAGCGTGTGCGAGAGAGCCTGCGAGGATGATCGAGGCGAGGATTGGGAGCTTCATGCCCCCGACGTTTTCTGAAAGCGAGTTCTCTCGTGCTCCCGGTTGGGAGCAACTATTGAAGTAAGGTTTTCATGCAGATTTTCCGAGCATTTTACCAATCAATGGGAGTATCTTTTTCGCCATGGCAACTGCTGTCCAAATCAAGGCTCTACTCCAAAGTCATGGGGCGGGTGACGAGGAGCGTTTCTATGCCACGGCTCTTCAACTTGCGGCTGCCGAAGCAAGGCGAGGGCGACAGGAGTTTGCCATCGAGATCAAACAACTAGTCGATCAAGCGAAAAAGAGAACTTCTCATCCAAAAATCGGCCCAACAATTTTCCATGTTGCCAAACCTCATGGAGAAGTTGCTGAACTACTCGAGGAGGTTGAACCAGGCTGGAAAGTCGCAGATTTGATTTTGCCATCGCCCCTAAAAAAGCGAATCGAGCGGATTCTTGAGGAGCAGCAAAACCTTGGGCGTCTCAAAGAACATGACCTTCGTCCACGACAAAGACTCTTGTTTACAGGACCTCCGGGCTGCGGAAAGACCATGACGGCAGGTGCCCTGGCGCATGATCTTTCACTTCCTCTTTTTGTTGTGCGACTCGACAGCCTGATTACTCGTTATCTTGGTGATTCACTTTCAAAACTTCGTATCATTTTTGAGACTGTGAATTGTACGCGTGCGGTCTACCTATTCGACGAATTCGACAGCATCGGGTACACCCGTGATTTCTCTGGAGATGTTGGCGAAATGAGACGCTTGCTGAACAGCTTTCTTACTTTCATTGAGAAACTCTCCAGCAATAGCTTGATTATTGCCGCAACTAACCATGGCAATCGCCTAGACAAAGCTCTCTATCGCCGATTCGACGACCTCATTGAATTCGGCCTGCCGGATTCTGCGCATGTTTGGGAAACGATAATCACTCGTCTTGCTGGCATCCCACAAGTTCGCCTGAATAAAGCGCCTATTCTTAAAGCAGCCAATGGGCTCAGCTTTTCTGAAATCACACGAGCTTGTGAAGAGGCTACAAAGGAGATGCTTCTTCGTAAGATTTCCAAAGTTACTACTAACATGCTAGTGGACGCGCTCACAGAGCGCCGCCTATTTCTAAATCACTAAGTTACTACCTTGTCCGATCAAGAACTCCGTTTTTTTCAATCCCCCAAACCAAGTCTGCGGCACCTTGAGATTCCCTCAAGGCCACAGCGTGTTCTTGCTAGTATTGACAGAGGACATCCTAGATCAAGGCAACCAGTTGATCGTCGTGAACATGGTCATGCCCTCATAGCTCAAATTGAATCCATTCGGAATGAACTGAGTGCAATACCTCAACAAGAGAGTACTCTTCCCGAGCTACCTGAAACATACGAGTTGGTTTTGGAATTAGATTCTGCTCCTGGATTCCCACTTTCTGCCGACGATATTGAATCACTGGCATCTGGAAAGAATATCCAAGTGTTACAGGCGCAAGTCCTTGAAACGCCTTCACATGAAGAATTCACAAAGATTATTCTTCATGTCACTTATGGATCGCTTGGCAAACTCGCAGAGAAGTTTCGAATGTTTGCAGAGGAGGATACTCCATCGGGAAATCCTCGCCACCCATGGGCTGCAAATGTTCAAAGAATTGGTCGCGCCGCTTTTGCTGCTTTGTGGACGGATACAGAGCCACTTCCAGAGGAAAGAGACACTGTTTGGTGGCAATTCTGGGTTCGTCGTAATGTTGGACGCGAAGCCTTCATCGCGATCTGCCTAAAGTTAAACATTTTAATGCGCCCCGAGGTGCTTACTTTTCCAGAGCATCTTGTTTTTATTGCACAAGCAAGGCGGCGTGACTTGCAAAACTCCATTGAACTGCTCAATACCTTGGCTGAGGTGCGACTTGCACGCCCCTGTCATCATGAATTCACTGACCTCTCAAGCGATGAACAGCAGGAGTGGATAGAAGATGCCTTAGAGAATATAATAACTCCGCCCGAAAATGCCCCAGCGGTTTGTTTGCTAGATACCGGAATCAATCGAGGACATCCATTAATATCATCTTTATTGGCGACGGAGGATAACCATACCATCTTCACTGATGGCGACGCTAGTGATGGCGATTCTGGCGATGGTCACGGCACACCTATGGCTGGTATCGCCGCTTACGGAGATCTTCGTTCGCTCCTGCTTCCACTAAGAGATAGGATGCAGACTCATTATCTGGAGGGAGTTAGGATGTTTGATGAGAATCGTCCACACGAACCACAGAACTATGGCGAGGTTACAAAACAGGCAATAAGTCTTCCTGAGATCATCGAACCGAATCGAGACCGTGTCTTCTCATTATCTATAACAGAAATAGGTGGTTGCACTGGCATTCCTTCTGCATGGTCTGCGGCTATTGATTCCCTTGCATATGGAGGTGAGGATGAAAACCCTAAGAGAAGGCTTTTTTTCGTTTCAGCCGGAAATATCAACGGATTTGAATCATCGAATTCAAATCGATACCCTATCGCAAATGAAGAGGCTCTTGTTGAAAGTCCCGCCCAAGCGTGGAACGCAATTACCGTGGGAGCTATCACACATCGAACTCAAGTTCGCGAAGCTGACCCAGAGTCTTCTGCTCTTACGACTTTAGCCCCATCTGGGGGCCTTTCCCCACATACCAGAACTAGTGCTAACTGGAATGCTCACTGGCCGATTAAGCCGGAAATTGTCATGGAAGGAGGCAATATAGCAATCCATCCGGAATACGGCCCAGAAAGACGCGCCTCTTTAGAGCCCCTCACGACATCTAAACGATTTCGTACTCATCCCATTGCTCCCTTTAGGGCAACAAGTGCTGCCACTGCAGCTGCAGCAGGTCTTGGAGCACAAGTTCAGGCGGCATATCCCGGCCTTTGGCCAGAGACAATCCGTTGGCTCGTAGTCCAATCCGCCGAATGGAACCCAACGATGCTTAATGGCCTGAACCCTCATCAAAATGGAACAAGTTCACAGGTCGAGAATCTCCTTAGACGCTACGGCTACGGAGAACCTCGTCCTGAAAGAGCCTGGGCGAGCTCCCAGAGTGAGGTGACACTGTTTCGTCAAGACGAGTTGCAACCCTACGCTGGTTCTCAAGGCACAGCCTCAATCAACGATTGCCACATTCATCAGTTAAATCTTCCTCAAGATCTACTCCAAAGCGTAAGCGACACAATGTGCCGAATGAGAGTTACTCTCTCTACTTTTACGGCGCCCAATCCTAGCGCCAGTAATCGTATTCCTGGCTCACGTTATCGCTATGGAGGTTGTCTATTACGTTTCCGCGTTCGTAATCGTAGCGAATCAGAAGAAAACTTTATGGCACAGGTCTCTCGTGCTGCGGAGGAAGACGATTCTCAATCTTTAAGAGATCCTGCGTGGGCTCTAGGCCGTCAGCTTCGGAACAAAGGAGGCTCGCTTGTGCAGGATATATGGCAAGGTAATGCTGCCGATCTGCTGACTATGAATCAAATAGCCGTTTTTCCTGTAAAGGGGTGGTGGGCTTTTCGGCGCTTTCCACGAACATCATCATGGTATAATTGCCATCAGCGCCCTATGCGCTACAGCCTTATAATCAGCATCGAGGTAATGGCAGACATTCCCCTCTACTCTGGAATTCAGAATCTTCTTTCTGTGCCCCTTGATGTGGTTTGAAAGGTTTCGCGGAGTACCTGTACGTTTGGGTGCTAAGGCAGAAAAAGGTAATTGGTGCTCTTCTTACAACTTAATGGCCTATTGATTTCTTTTACAGAGGTTTCTCCTCGTACTTGAAGTCCTGCACGACAAGAGGAAGACGCCCGTTCCCCATTAGGTCGGGATTACGAACAAAGAAGAAGGTGATCTTGAACTTGGCCACCTCACGGAACTCGATCTTGTTGAGCGTCCCGGTACGGACAAGGTTGCCCTCCGCCTCGACATCGACAGCCTCATACGAGACTCCAGCCCCGTCCTTCATCTTGCGGGTATCGAGGATATCGAGTTTCCCAACTTCCACCTTCTGGTGGATCTCCTTCTCTTTGAACTCTGGGTTCTGCTTCTTGTAGAGAGCGGCTGCCTTCTTGCGGGCTGGTTCCTCCAGATACATTCGCTTCAGCAGATCAGGCAGATCGGGCCCGATCGGATTGCGCTGAAGCAGGGCCAGACAGGCGAGCCGTACATGGTAGGCCTGAAGACCCGCAGCTTCCTCAAAGCCAAGCAGGGGAGAGTAGATCAGGGTGCCCCCCTGATCGAGGATGACGACCTTCTCCTTTTGTTTCATCGCTTTGATGGTCAGGTAGGGAGAGGTGACGGCCAAAGCCGCACAGATGAGGGCAATCGCCATCCAGAACCTGGCGGCGATGATGTTGTTGGTGATGGAGGTAACAGCGGTGAGCTTCATGGGTTGGTGTTGTCGGGTTTGGATGAAGAGGACTTCGCCTTTGAGGCATGGGAGTTGAAGGCGGCTTGGGCAGCCTGAGGGGTCGAAAGGTTCCCCTTATGATTGGAAACCGTCCCCTTGGACTGATCAGTGACGGAGAAGGACTCCGGAGAGGTCTGCTGGGCCACCATGGCTGGATTCCCTGGATTGATGATCATGCCTCCCTCCTCCTCGGGAGGCGGGGGCACAGATCCGCCAGGACTGGCAGACCCCGCACCCTCCCCGAGGTCATTGGCGATTCGGGAGGACGCACTCGCAGCACCTGCAGCCGCTTTTCCGGAAGCCACCGCTGCCTGTGCTGCCGCCGATCCACCAAAGGTTGCGGCGGCTCCGGCAACTGAGGCTCCGACTCCAGCCACTAATCCCACGGCCTGAAGCGTATTACTGATCCCGGCAGTCAGGGCTGAGGTCGTGCCACTGGCTCCCTTCAAGATGGCCCCGGCCACAAACGGAACCGAAAGGTAGAAGAAGAGCGTCACGATCGACGCGAAAGCCATGATGAAGGGGAACAGCAGCCAGTTCTGAACAACGATCACGTTCTGAGCCACCTGCACAATCCCACCGGAGGTGATCGGAATGAAGAGCGTGTCGCTAATGGCCACGATCACGATGTCGACCAGGCAAATCCCCAGATACCAGAGCATCACGGTGAATGAGGTC
>CAIZIQ010000102.1 GCA_903933015.1 uncultured Spartobacteria bacterium
CTTCTTAACGCCGTATCGGGCTTGGGAGTTCTTGGGTGGAAGTTTGCTAGCCTGGTGGCACTATGATCGGGGGCATGAGGAGGAAGTTCCCCGCTACCGTGAAGCTCTATCGTGGGGAGGGTTGATTTTTCTGGGGCTTGGTTTTGGATTGATTCACACGGGGGATGCTTATCCGGGATGGAGGGCTCTGCTACCCGTGGTCGGGACGCTTTTACTGATGGAAGGGGGAGCCGGCATTCAGGGGGCCTGGATAAACAGGAAAATCTTATCCAACCCCGCTGTGGTCTGGATCGGACTCATCAGCTATCCGCTTTATCTCTTTCACTGGCCCGCTCTTTCCTTCGTCCATATTGTCAAAGGTGACAGTCCCAAGCCCGTCTATCTCATTGATGCACTGGTTGTCGCCTTCATCCTGACGGTTCTCACCTACTACTTCATCGAGAAGAAGATCCGACACAGTAAGTCCAATTGGACGCTTCCTCTACTGGTCTCTGTCTTTCTGATCGTGGGAATAGTTGGCGCATCAATCTGGCAGGGAGTGATGAGACCTCCCTCTGGAAAACTACATCTTGAGGATATGGTGTTAGCAGGATCAGAGGAATATTGTTCCCCCTCCACCAAGTACCTTCGGACGGCCCCGCATTTGGCGCTTTTCCATGTGGGAGGTAACGGTGCACAGGCGCTTTTTGTGGGCGATAGCAATATTCTCCAGTACACACCCAGAATTCAGTTTCTCTTGGAGGGAAAACGCAGGGAAACATCATCACGAGGAGCTTTCGTTCTCTGGGGAGGGGGTGCGCCCCCTATTCCGGGCCTGAAAGAGAAGAATCATCCCGCAACGGGCGAAATGATTTCTGAAGTGGATCGACTCCTTCGTGATAACACTCAGATCGACAGGGTGATTTTAGGTGCCAATTGGGTCTGGTGCTGCTGCTTACCCGTTGCACCCTATAGAATTGGAAATGAAAGTTTCCCCTCGGATGCGGCGCGCTCCTTGGCCTTGGAGGCATTGGAGGATATGATTCAAAAAATCAGGATGCAGGGAAAAAACGTTTACCTTGTGCTCAATATTCCAGTCGATCCCATCCAGGATCCGAAGAGCGAGATGACGAGGGCTTTTGATGGAATTTCCACAACGATCGCAACTCCCTTGTTGGCCTCGGAATTCCGTTCCCGGTATGGCAGTTTCTTATTGCAATTAAGAGAGGTTGGCCAAGAGGCAGGCGCTATCATTATTGATCCCTTGGATTTTTTCCTAGCCGACGGCTCTTATCCTCGCCTCATCAATGGAAAACATATTTACAAGGATTCCTGCCATCTCCGTCCTTCCTTTGTCCGTGATGATGTCACCTATCTCGACGGGACCGTGAGGAACTGATTCTTAACAACTTCTCTCCAGTGCTCATTTCCATCATCACGCCGACATTCAATGCGGTTGCTACTTTAGGGGAAACTCTTGAAAGCGTTCGTCAGCAGATGGTGGGGGAGGATATGGAACATCTTCTGCTGGATGCCTGCTCAACAGATCAGACTCTTGATGTAGCGAAACAATTTTCCCATCTCGTCATTCATTCCGAACCTGACTCAGGCATCTATGATGGCATGAATAAAGGAGCTGCACTTGCGCAGGGAAATTGGCTCCTGTTTATCCAGGGTGACGACTGGTTGCCAGAAGGGGCGCTGGCAGCGTATCGAAGCGCAATCGCGGCACATCCGGGCGCGGAGATGATTTGCGGTGATTGTGAGGCGGTCAGAGGTATGTGCGGCAAATGGGAATCTGTTTGGTCGGTCACCGACTCAGCATCAAAAAAACTGACAATTAACAATATTGCCCTCGGAGAACCGATGATCAACGCTCGTCTGATCCGAAGGGATGTTTTTTGGAAACTCGGTGGTTTTTCACTGGCTTATCCATTGGCCTCTGACCGTGATTTTCTGCTTCGTGCGGCAGAAAGCCGCATTCGGCAAATGCAGATCGATAACTTCACCTACCGCTACCGTTGGCACGAAGGATCCAGCACCATGACGGAGGGAAACTCGATGACGGGCCAACTGTCGGCCGAGAATCTTGCGATTGTCAGAAGTCATCTCCTCAATGCAGGGCATTTGGAGATTGATGAGCGTGAGGCCCTCCGATCATGGCATACCCGGCTTACCGTACAGGCCGCGATGAATGCCCTGGAATCACTGGACCCTACTTTCTTTTCCATACTCCTAGAGGGGCACCGGATGAATTCGCAATGGAGCCTTTCATTCTTTGCGGAATTCTTTAGCGCGTTGCCCGGCTTTCTGGCGCGCGGAGGCAGAACACGTTCCCAAATGATCCAGCGCTTATGATTAGTGCGATCATGCACCCCGCGACGGTTGTGATCGCTTCAAAAGCTGGTCGTCTTGGCAACCGTCTCTTTCTGAGTGCCTACTTCATGGCCAACGCTCTGGCCCGTGGATATCGGCTGATGAATCCGGCACTCGATGAATATGCTCCGTTTTTTGAAGGGAGTGTCGGGGATCCATTCTGCAGGTTTCCTGGAGTGGAATCACGGATGGATCCCGAGATCGCTGCGCAATGCAGGGAGGTCCTGGGGCCACTTTTTACAATAGCCGGCATACTGATGCCGGGGGGAGGGACTCTTGATATCCGTAAGTCATTGGATGCCGTTGATGGAGTCTATGACCTAAATGGCCCTGAATTCACCTCATTACTGCAAGAAGACCGTTTCCTTGCCGTGAAGGGATGGAAGTTTCGTGATGATATAAACCTCAGTCGGCATCACGAGGTGATTGCACGATACTTTCAACCTATTGCTTCAATTCGCAAGCCGGTGGAAGAGTTATTGAGTGAAGCCCGCTCTCATGGCAACGAAGTCATCGGCGTCCATATTCGTCAGGGTGACTACAAAGACTGGAAGAACGGGGTTCATTATTTTGAGACAGAGCAGTATGCCCATTGGATGAGAGAGGTCTCGCAGTTAGACGCCTCCAGGAATCCGGTCTTTCTTGTATGCGCCAGCGATCCGGTCGATGAAACATGTTTCCGGGGACTGGAAGTAGTCATGGGGCCCGGATCGGTGATCGGAGATCTCCATGCTTTGTCACTCTGCGATCGGATCATGGGGCCGCCGAGCACGTTTTCCACATGGGCCTCTTTTCACGGAAGAAAGCCACTGTGCATGCTACAGCATCATCAGCAGAAGATTTTCCCGGCCCATTTCACTCTGCACGACCGGGTCTGATCCCAGTTGCTCGAATCGATAGGTATCGTGATTCCTACTCGATACGTTCCAGGATTACCATGCGTTCTGCCAGGAAATCGACATCCTTTGGATAAGACCAACAGGCTCTTGGTCTCCAAGTTTTCTCATAGACTCTTTTGTATCCCAATCTGCCCTCATCGAGATCACGGTAGAAGCGCTGGGCCTGATCGTCACCAGTGAACTGATAGACCTGATTGCTGAAGGTCACGAAATCGGGATTTCTTTTTCGGAGTCCCTCGCGGGTAAACGTATCAGTAGGATAGTCAAGAAGTTCATGATTCCTGACCCCCTCCTCGATCACTGGATTGTTGCCAAAGAGCTTTTCAAAGCGTTCCTTGCGGCCCGTGGCTAATGGCATTCTCGAAACCGTCACGTCAAGTGATGGGAGGCGGTTCCACTCGGGAGCATAGGTATTCTCGATGAGCGATCCCTTGGCGAAATGAGTTTCCGCATAGCGTTGAGCATCCATGCGAGGATCGGAGAGAAAGCGCTGCCCCAGTTCCAAACAGCAGGCGATATTGTAGCCCACAACAAGTAGGAGTATCGCGGATATGATGACGCGGTAACGACTCAGAAAGACCAATCCTGGAGTTGCCATCAAGAACAGGAAAGGAATGACAGGTAGAACAAAGCGGTCTGCCATCCTCGGGAAGCGTCCTATAGAGAGGTAGTAGAAGAGGAAAACGGTGCCGGTTGCGGCGAGAAGCAGTCTTTCGGATGGTTGTAAACCGCTACGGATCAGTAGGATGAAGCTGGTGATGAGTGATATGCCGATCAGCAGAGAGGCAGGCCAGCCAATGAGGTCGGGAATGCAACACAAGAAATCAATGTAGCCTGTACGATTCACATCTCCCGAATAGACCGGTGTTGTGTAGAGATTGTAGAGGAAGTCATTGATGAAGTTCCTCGTCTCAAAAACAGCCCCAGGACAGCCGATGATAAACCCCGCGGGAACTGAGAAAGCTCCTGCCCAGAAGGGGAGTCTTAAGGCGCTCTTTATTCCTCGGCCAACGATTAAGGAGACAGGCAGTGCCAGGGCAGCACCTAGTCCGTTATACTTATCGGCGGTCGCCAATCCAGCGAGGAGCCCGGCAATCATAGAGTCCCGGAGTGTCCCGGTGGCACCCGCCCTGACAGCCATGGCGACTGAAGCCGTCATCCAGAAGAGGAGCGGGGAATCCGTGGTAGCAAAGTGGTTGAAGACGAGAAGTCCTGCACTGGTGGCGGTAAGAAGTGCAATAATCCCCGCGGCAATGGTGCCCGATGCCCGTCTCGCGCAGGAATACAGGGAAAAAATCATTCCACAGAAGAGCAGGGTTGTTAGCACCCTTACGCCGATCAGTTGAAACGGGTACTCAGTTCGAATGTTCGTGCTCAGATGATGCCTGATTCCCTCAATAGGTTTCAGTACCAAAAGATGATTTAAATAAGTGTGCAGAGGAGGCTTGAGGTATCCGCCGGATGGAAGCCCATTGTGCTGGATGCCACGAAATGGGAACACCATCTGATCGAGATTCCAGCATTCCACTCTGCCCCAATTTGCCCCTATCATTGAAAGGACAAAAGCGAGGACCAGCGCAAGAATCAAAAAGTGTCTTTTCTTAGACCATTGATAAATATCGGGTAGGTAATTTTTCATCCGAGCAGGTCAGCTGTTTTTTTTCAAAATCACCATCCGATCCATCAGCGCATCGGAATTGTGCGGGTAGATCCACGAGGGAGTTCTCGGCGAGGATTTTTCAAAGACCTTAGAGTACCCGAGTTTACCCTCTTCAAGGTCCCTGTAGAAACGGCGCGTCTCGGGAGTGCCAGCGATCACGTAGGTCACCGAGGTAAAGGTGATGTAGTCGGGGCTGCGCGATTGCAGTTCTTTCGGAGTAAAGAAATCCTTGGGGTCATGTGCTCCGCAATCTTTGAGCCCCTCGTTAATTACCTTGTTCTCTTTCCCAAAGATTTTTGTAAATCGGTTATCGAATCCACTGTCGCAGGACACTTTTCTATCGCGAACGCTGACCCCGGGAAGAAGATTCCAATTGGGAGAGTAGGTGCTTTCCACAAGAACATCATGCGGGAAGTGATTCATGGCATAGATCTGAGCATCCATTCTTGGATCTGTTAGAAACCTGCAGCCCAGCCAGAGTGAGCAGAGGATATTATAGAGGAGAAGCATTCCTAAAATAGCAAAGGCGGGCCGGCGTGAAAGTGTCACCCGCTCAAGAGCAGGCGCAGCAAGAATCATTGCAAAGGGTACCGCGGGAAGGACAAATCGAGGCTCCATGCGGGGAAATCTTCCGATGGTTACAAAATAGAAAGTAAAAACCGCCCCACAGACGATCATGAGGACGAGTTCCTCACGCTGGAGTGAACGCTTCCACAGAAGTGCCAGAGAAGCAATAACCAGTCCCAAGATAATCAGAGAGGCTGGTAAGCCGATAAGTTCCGGGAAAGAAGCAAGAAAATCGAGGTATCCAGTCCGATGCGTGTCCCCGTAGTAAACTGGGGTCGTGTAGAGATTATAGAGGAACTGTTGAACAAAGCGCTGATGATCCAAGATCGCACCAGGATTGCCGATCAGGAATCCGAGCGGAACCGAGAGAGAGCCCAGAATCAAGGGTATCCCATAGAGTGATCTCCACCCCTTCCACATGAAGAGTGCTGCTGGAATCGCGATGGCAACTCCAAGTCCGTTGTATTTATCCGCAGCCGCTAATCCCGCCAAAAGCCCCGCGATTACCGCGTCGACTACACTACCCGTCCTCGTGAGTCGCATGGACATGGCAAAGGAGGCAAGCATCCAGAATAGAAGGGGGGAATCCGCTGTGCCGTAGTGGTTGTACTGAATCAAACCTGCGCTTGTCGCCATGAGTACTGAGACGACGGCTGCCGATTTGACTCCGCACCCGTTTCGAATAGTTACAAAAACGAGCGCAACGCTTCCGCAGTAGAGTAAAATCGTCAGCAAGTGCCCACAAACCATCGTGATAGCCAAAGAGATGCTGTGATCCAAAAGGAAAGGATGGAAATGAGACGCAAGAAACCCGATGGGGTTAACTACCAGAAACTGCGTAAGATAGGTTGTCAGAGGTGGCTTCAGATAATGGTAGGGAATTCCATCGGGTCTCAGGCCAAGAAATGCCATCTGATCGAAATTCCAATCCTCATAACGCCCCCAAGTGATGCCGATGAGTGAGAGCCCGAAAGCAAGAAGCAGAGCGATCCCAAGGAACCATCGCTCAGGGAGCGATCTCAATCTTTTAAGAAACAGTGACACTGGCATCGATCAAGACATGCAAGTTGGCGTTCGGATCTTCATCAAGGAATTTGTAAAAAAGATGGCCATGCCTTCGCCTGATCGCCCACTCTTCTGCTCGTCATGTTGATCAGCGTCGTCATTCCCACCTATAATCGTGCCCACTGCATTGGGCGGGCTTTGGCGAGCGTGAAGGTTCAGGGAATCAAAGATGTAGAGGTCATCATCGGGGATGACGCTTCCACGGACGATACGTTGGCTGTGGTGAAAGCCCTGATGCCCGAGGCGATAGTGGTCAGCCTGCCGGTCAATCAAGGTGCTTCCGCAGCAAGAAATGCGGCACTTAGATTGGCCAAGGGAGATTTGATTGCCTTTCTTGACTCCGATGATGAATGGCTCCCAGGCAAGCTGAAGAAACAGATCCTCTTTCTTGAGGAGCATCCTGAGGTAGGCCTTTGTGGATCAGGGCATCTGCTTGTTTGCAAAGATGGCTCCAGAGTGAAGTTTCTTGGGCAGAATCCCCCTGACTGGCGCAGAGAGCTTCACCTCGCGCAGAGTTTTCATGGGGCGTGCACTCCGCTGATGAGGCGCGAGGTTCTGGAAAAAGTCGGACTACTTGATGAGGGATTGAGGGTGCTTGAGGACTGGGACTGGATGCTGAGAATTTCCAGAGAATATAGGATTCATATTCTTC
>CAIZIQ010000103.1 GCA_903933015.1 uncultured Spartobacteria bacterium
AATGATGACCGAGTAAAGATTTAATGTTTTTGGCGGATGGATCATGGGATTGTTCAGCTTTGATCGCGAGCGAGTATGTCTTTCCAAAATTGACGATCATAGCGAACCCATGCATGGCATCCAAAAGGTAATCGGTGTCCATTTTCCTGATAGGACCATTGGGGTGAGCCCTCAAAGGCAAAGGGTTGAGCCTCCTCCGCAGGGGCCACCTTAAACAACGGGTCGAATTTGGTCGCCTCGATAGCCCAGAAGACATCTTCATTGTAGGTAAAGTGTCGCAACTCTTCCTCCACCGAATGTTGCCGAGCAAAGGGATTGACTCCGTAAATTGCAGTAATCTTCTTGTAGAAACCAGCTTCCAAGGATTTCAAAGGAGGCCCCCATGCATAGTGACCCCAACGAGGATAGATTGATCCGCTGACCACCTGTTGACTGAGGACTCTCAGATAGGAGCTCACCCGTCTCAACGACAGACCCCCATTACCGGTCCGCCAGAGGCCTGCGGTATGATCCTCGGAAAATCCCTTGAACCACGGAGCCGCGAGATAGTCCCAACCCCGCTCCATCCACTCATTCAAGTTGCTGCTGAAGATCAGACAATCCAGTTGAGCGATCAGGAGATAATCCGAATTAGTGAATCTCTCGTAGAAGTCACTCGATTTCAGAAGGCGGTTGTACCCCGCGATCCCCTTGAAGAACTCGTCTGGGAAACGTTCTGACAATTCCCCAACCTTCAGAACAGATGAAAGATCTAGGGATTCAGGCGCCACAAAGCAGATGCCATATTCTGAGAGATGCTTCCGGATCGAGGCTAGCGAGATCTCCTCGTCAGGCGTCAATGCCGACCGATAAATCGGAACAACAATCCGGCACTCTGATTTTTTACTCATCTCGTGATTGCTGCCAGCTAACTGCTCAAAGCCTCAACATCTAATGCCTAAGCCCCTAAAGCCTTCGGCTTTCCCTCCCCAGGATCCCGATCGAGCGGCAGATAATTCTTCAGAGCCAAGAATGGCTTCTCGATCAAGTTCCAGCTCAGGAACGCCAGTGCGAGCACGCAGGGAACCGTTAGTACGAAATTTGCCAGAGGCTCTCTGAGTGATGGGCTCATGGCAAAGAGCTGCTGAACCGGATAAGCATAGAGATACGTGCCATAGGAGAGATCTGTGCGATGCGTCCAGTCAAAGAGCGCAACTCTTGGGCCATATCCCAGCCATAACACCAGATAGCCGCCGGACACCGGCATCAGAATAGAGAAGAACGGCTTGAACTGCGTACCTAGCACAAGAAGCACCAAAGATCCGACGGCAATTAAGGAGTTGAACGGAATCTTATCCCTCCAGAGCCAGAAATTCATCCCGACAAAGAAATAGCAAAGATAACGCCGATCCATTTGCTCGACATCCACACCACTGAGAAGTGCCTTCACATAAGCCGCATAGATGATTAATGCCGCCAGCAATGTCAGCCAGCGGCGTTTGAACAGGGCAAACTGTCCGATACACGCCACCAGCAGGTAACAGAAAAACTCCTTCTGAATTGTCCATAGTGAGGCATTCGCACACCCCGGATAGGAATTGCCATCAAAGACTCCCTTCCAGCTGATGCTGTTGAAGGTCAGCAAGGTACAATCCTTGAAAAAATCAATCCCCCAGGAAATTAGCGTCAGGATATACGGTGTTCCCTGATGCTCCGGCATAGCACGGAAGGCAGGGCAGATTCCCCAGATAAGCAGAGCGCAGAAGGCAAGAGCAGCAACATATGCGGGATAGATACGCAGTACCCGTCGCTGCAGGAAGTTCTGCATGGAACTGCTGTGCAGCCAACTGGCCGTGATGAGGAAACCGCTGATGAGAAAGAAAAGATTAACTGCCAGGCTGCCGGCTGTTTCCTGCCCTTGGGAAAGCCGGTTGATCACATCCACTCCGCGACCCGCACCCAAGGAGAGCGGAAAGGCATGCGCATAGACCACGGCCAATGCCAGAACCAGCCGGATCAGATTCAGGTGATTGGTCTTTTGATCTGAGAGATGACCCAGAAGACTACTTGTAAAAGAAATCATGAAAAAAGGATTAGCGTATCAGGCCGGAAATATGGGTCAGCAAGGTTCGGTAGCCAGTCTGCTCTGGAATGATTCCGAAAAGCCTCTCGATCGAATGCAGGATGGTGGCGTCTTGGGAAATGGGTTCCTCGGGGTAATCCTCCCAGCGAAGCCGGAGATTAAACAAGGGCTTCAGAGCTGCGGTTCTACCCCAAAACATTGATCCCGCTGGATAATTGAAGAAGGTATTTTCCTGCGGAATAGCTAGACCCAACTTCTCGAGAAGCGTCTTTCCCATGCTGTAGTTCTCAAACCATCCCCAGATCATCGGGTCGTCAGGATAGACAATCCCGATGCCTGAATCAGCGGCCATTTTATCCAAAATCGTATCCATCATTTGTCCGCGGCGGCCAATAAGATTTCCCGAAAGGAAGGCATTCCACCGTTTCACAAAATCAGGGGGCGCATGCTTGGATCCCTTGGTGTGAAAGTGCCCCACGATTTCATAATTCAGAAGCGATTCACGAAAGCCGGTGAGGAATGGTCCAAGGTCTCGCCCCCTATTAGGGAAGACTGTGAGCTCACGACACTTCACTCTGTATTTCTCCAAAAGGCTTTTCACCAGCACGCTCCCTTCTTCACTTGTCACACTGATGAAAAGATCAGGTTGATGTCGTGCAGCCCCTAAGTCACGAATCAAGACATCAGCCTGCTCGGGATAATACAAATGAAGATGCAGAGCAGCTCGAGTTTCTGGATACTTCTTTGCTACCTTCCCACTTTTAACCTTTAACCATTCAGCTCCTATTTCCCCCATCACCTCTGTGAGCCATGGACCATTTGGCCTCCCTGCCTTCAGAAAAGCGATTGTGGGATCATCCTGCAATTCGGGATGGTGATCACGATAGATCCCTGGATGAAATCCGGGAAAGGGCTTACGTAACTCAAGCCCCGTGCGCCACGACTCCAAATACCGTCTGCTCCAGCCATGACGATTTTCTAACCAAAGCCTACTGACATAGTCGGGATTTAAAACCTTCGCCAGCATCCGGCCATCCTCGTCCAATGGAGACACGCATCGCTTGCCTTCCCTGGAGAGCAATTGATGGATTCGCGGATAATGCCGCAACCAACATGAAGCATCCATATTTTCGACACTAAATAGAGAGATACGAATTCGATGTTTTACCCGATCACCTGTTCTTCGCTATATCTGCTCTTTTTCATACTGTTCTTTTTTCCTTATTAAAGGAGCGCACCATGCCTAAATAATCAGGATTTCCGGGAGAGCCCGTTCAGAGGGGGGGACAATTTTAGTAAAGCTTATCTAAAGAGCCAGTTAGCAATAAATCTAGCGAGCTTGCTTAGATTTTGAATATAGTTATTTAAACTTAAATGTATGGTAGACCGGTATATTTTTTTTGAGTTGCCTTGTGATTTATACATGGACTCTGCGGAAAGAAGGGCTTCCCTCGTTTCTTCTAGAAACCCATACCCATACCTGTTATCAGGTTCTAGGTGGGCTCCCTCTGCCCATTCATTCCATGCATTGATAAAAACCATTGGTTCACTTTGCCGAGGGTCCCTGAGCGAAGCCAAAACAGCACTTTTAAGCCATTTCATGTAAGCCTCTGGAGAAGAATTCTTCAGAATGATGCCTTTCTGTCCTCGTCTTGCTGTATTGTCCCAAGAAGGAGTAACCCCCCGGAATAGACGATACCCAACATCTCTGTAATCTTTATCCCGCCGACAGATTGAGTGATAATCCACGATATGCCCCGCAAACTGAGGATTAATTCCTTCAATATCCTTGGATTGAATCTTTCGCTGGGGAAACTGGCTCGGCGGAAACTCAATTGCTGAGTCAAATCCGTAGATCTCTGGGTTTACTTTTTCAAATGATTGTACATATGCAAGATGAATTTCCCCTATACCATGGTCACGACACCAGTTTCTCCATCGGAGCACAGTAGCCTTAGCATCCGGGAGAAGATTTGGTCGGTAAACCACAACAAGAGGCTTACCCTCGTAACGGATGTATTTCCCACTCTCTAGGTACTGTCTGATATGACTGATAAAATTAATATCGTCCGATGCGGAATAACTCTGGGCGATCAGGATCTCATGATCCAGGCCATCCCATCT
>CAIZIQ010000104.1 GCA_903933015.1 uncultured Spartobacteria bacterium
GCTTTACCTAACCGGATCTTCATGGCACCACTCACCCGCTGCCGCGCTTCCGAGGGCCATGTTCCCAATGAGCTGAATGCCGAGTATTACGCTCAGCGTGCCTCTGCTGGTCTGATCATTTCGGAAGCCACCTCGGTTTCACCACGCGGTTATGGCTATCCCAACACTCCAGGCATCCATACCGAGGCTCAAGTGGAGGGGTGGAAGAAAATCACCGAGGCTATCCATGCCAAGGGAGGGCATATCTACCTCCAGCTCTGGCATGTCGGTCGCATCTCTCACCCTGCCTATCAGGAAGATGGAACGCTTCCTGTGGCTCCTTCAGCAATCAAGCCCAGGGGTCAGGTTTTCACGGGAGTCGCGATGGAGGAATATGTCACTCCTCGTGCCCTGGAAACATCCGAAATCCCGAAAATCGTGAATGAGTATGTCCATGGGGCAATGCTTGCCAAGGAGGCTGGATTTGACGGTGTCGAGATCCATAACGCCAACGGCTACCTGCTCGATCAGTTCCTGCGCACTGGCACAAATCAACGCACGGACCAATACGGTGACTCGGTACAGAACCGTGCCCGCCTCACGATCGAGGTCACTGAGGCGGTTTGCAGTGTTTGGGGGGGCGACCGCGTCGGTATCCGCTTCTCTCCGGCGGGTGTCTTCAACGACATGCATGACAGCAATCCGCTGGAGACCTTTGGCCATGTCCTGCGGGAGCTGAATCCATTCGGGCTCGCCTATGCGCACATCACGCAGGTGACCGCTCAGGATATCGCTCATGGTGCTGTGGAGGGAGTCGGGCCCAAGGAGCTACGCTCCGCATGGAATGGTAAGATTGTCTCCGCCGGCGGATTCACCTTGGAGTCAGGCAATGCAGCCCTGGCCGAAGGATGGGCCGATGCGATAGCCTTCGGTGTTCCTTTCATCGCGAATCCCGATCTTCCGGAGCGCTTCCGATGTGAGGCACCGCTTAACAAGCCCGATGAGTCCTCCTTCTATGGTGGGAACGAGAAGGGGTATACGGACTATCCGTTTTTGAAAGCCTAGTTTCCGAAGAGTCCGGACTGGGGATCAGGAATTTCAGCTACACGAGGCTTCAGTTTCTTTTCCTTCATCGGCGCGGATTGCGCAGTTGTTTCGGCGACGAAGAATCCTCTCCTGAGCACATCCGTGAGAAGGATGATGGAGGGAATTACTAGGGAGAGGATATCACAGAGGCTGCGGATGATCTCACCATGAACAAGAAGGGCATCGGTTGATTTTCCCATTGTCAGAAGGGGCAGGAGGTGAAAAGAGCCCAACACCGTGATCATCGTTCCCAAGAGAATACTTGCCGCGACAACTTTCGTCGCAACGCTGGTCCGTGAAGTTCCAAAGCAGAGAAGATAAAGCGCATACCCCAAAAGCAGCAGCCCGATGATGCTCGAGAACGGAGCCAGAAGAGCCAGTCCAAGCACGACTGCGGCCAGACGCTCCAGCAGGAAGGACCCGCCCTTTCCCCAGGGGATCTGATTCAAGCCGCAGCAGAATAGAATCGCAGGAACCCCGATTGACCAGGCAATGATTCGGTCTTCTCCGGCAAGTAGGTGGCCGGTGACGCAGTAGGAGGTGCCTGCAAGTTCGAAGGCCTCTTTCCATGCCAACCAGGTTCCTGATTCAAACCATGTGGCTCCCAACAGGGCAACCCCCGAAAGCATCAGGGGGAATCGGAATTGCTGTTGAGTGCAAGAGGTGCAGAGCAGTAGCAAAAGCGCTGTCATACCGGTCAGGGCGACCGTCAGGCGTAGTGCCAACTCAACGGTATGATAGTCACCGATGGAGAGGGTCAGGAGGGATTCCATAAAGACGATAGCCTAACCGGTCAGAAATTTGGGTACAGCCAGGAAAACGAGGCAGCTCTTCGGACGGGTCTCAAAGCTCCACGGCATCCCCGAACTCAATCTGGAGATTTCGAGCCAGGCGGATCAGTTCAGGAGCCGGATGCTTTTTCTTTCCGATGACTTGGTCGAGTTCGACAAGGGTTGTTCGCCCTTTGGAGAGGGCCGTCATGCAGCCGGTTTCCTGCTGTAGGAGTCCCATCACGGCCAACTCCCCGAAACGTGCGCCCAGCATGCGGTCGAAGTGGGTCGGGATGCCGCCGCGTTGAACATGTCCGAGCACGGTGATGCGGATCTCCTGCTCGAACTCACCTTTCGGAACAGCCTTCTGCATCCTTTCCATGAAGGTTTCGGCTCCGCAGACGCCTTCCGCCAGGATGACAATCGAGTTGTCACGGGCCTCCTGATAGCGCCTGTGCAGAACGGAGACAATCCGGTCCATATTATAGCGGAATTCGGGAATAACGGAAACCGAGGCCCCTGAGCTGATGGCGGTGGTCAGGGCCAGGTAGCCTGAGTTGCGTCCCATCACCTCGATCAGGAAGCAGCGCCGGTGGGAACTCGCCGTGTCTCGGATGCGGTCCACCAGCTGCATGATTGTGTTGGTCGCAGTGTCGACCCCGATGGCCATCTCCGTGCAGGCCAGGTCATTGTCAATGCTGGCGGGAATTCCGACTACAGGCATGCCTCTGAGGGAGAGTTCCCTGGCCCCGGTCAGGGATCCGTCACCTCCGATCACCACAAGACCGTGGATACCGAGTTCAGTCAGCCGTTCCCTGGCCTTGTCAATGCCCTCGGCGCTGTACATCCGCTTGCAGCGGCTTGATTGAAGGATGGTTCCCCCTCGGTCAATAATCGACGCCAGACTACGGTTTCCCAGTTCCTCAAGGTTGCCGTCGAAGATGCCGTCGTATCCATTGTAGATGCCGACAACGCGACATCCTTGACGGGAGGAAGTGCGGACAACCGCCCGGATCGCAGGATTCATCCCCGGGGCATCGCCGCCGGAAGTCAAAACACCGATAGTTTTCATGATAGGAATGGTTGGCCACCGGGGGATGTGGATATCCATCTCTAGCAAGTCCATGAACAAAATAACAGAAGTGGGAAAAATATTTTGAACATCCCATAAAGCAATTGGTCTGACTTAACAGGTTACAGTTGGGGCGGGCCACCTCGTTTCGGTTTAATGGTTTATCCGGAGCGACTCAGGTGGCCCGCTTTTTGTCTCAAAACCTTCACAAAGCGGCTCTTGCCACCTTTCCGAGGCTCGGATAGCTCCTTGAAAGGATATTTTTCCAAAACTCATGCCCGAAACCATCCTTGTGATCGAAGATGAAACCGATGTTTCTGACCTGATCCGTTATCATCTCAAGAAAGCCAAGTATCGCGTTATAGATGCGGTCGATGGACTTCAGGGTTACACGCTGGCCTCCGAGGAGCGTCCGGATGCCATCGTGCTCGACGTGATGCTTCCCAAGCTCAACGGATTCGAGGTGGCCAAGAAACTGCGTGCCGATGCCCGGACGGAATCCATACCCCTGCTGATCCTGAGTGCCAAGGGCGAGTCGGAAAGCCGGATCAAGGGACTTGAGTTGGGTGCCGATGATTACCTTCCCAAACCCTTCAGTCCCCGTGAACTAGTGCTCCGGATCCAGGCCCTGCTTCGGCGCAAGCGACCTGCCGAGTCTTCCGAAATCACAACGGTTGGCTCCTTGGTCCTTGATCGCAACTCCCTCAAGGTGACCTTGGAGGGCCAACGCCTGGATCTCACCTCCACGGAGTTCAAGCTCCTTTCGCTGCTGATCAGCAAGGAGGGATCAATCCAGACGCGTGATGAACTGCTGCTCGAGGTCTGGGGTTACCGGAGCAGTGTCGATACCCGGACGGTGGACACGCACATGAGGCGTCTCCGCGAGAAGTTGGGTGAATACGCAGGCCATCTCGAGACGGTGAGGGGAGAAGGGTACCGCTTTATGGCTCCGACAGCATCCTGATGGTGAATTCCTGGGCATGGATTCTGGTTGCGCTGCTGGGGGGAGTTTTTTTTTGGTGGCTGCTTGCCTTGGTGGTATTCCCGCTGGGGGAGCTGTTTTTCAATTTGAGAAGGATCGCCAGTGGTGATTTTCGTCCCGTGATCCTGGGCGCTACACCGGTTTTTTTCCGCAGGGTGGCGGATGACCTACGCCGCACGGCCGAGTTGCTAGCCAGCCAGAAAGAGCTGATCGCTGAGGAGGAATTCAGCCTTTCGATTATCCTCGAAAGCATGACCGAGGGGGTGGTTGTGACCGGTTCCGATCTGAGAATCCGCCTGATGAACAAGGCAGCAGCCACGATCTTTGGCATGCAGGGGAGTGCTTCCGGCCTGCTCCTGCAGGAAGTTGTCGTGAGCCATGAACTGCAGGGAGTCGCCCGCCGTGCAGCGGCCACCGGAGAGGTGCAGCACGGTGAACTCATGTCGGGGATTCCGGGTCGTGGGGAGAGGAGGCATCTGCTTGTCACGGCTGTCTCACTCATTGCCCCGGGGAGCCGGAAGTCTGACGGCATCCTTCTCGTCTTTCATGACGTGAGTCGCCTGCGCGAACTGGAATCAGTCAGGCGTGAGTTCGTGGCCAATGTCTCGCACGAGTTCCGCACACCTCTTTCTGTCATCAACGGCTATCTCGAAACCCTGGAGGATGGGGATCTGGACCAGGAGATGCTGTCGAAGTCGATCACGGTCATGCGCCGTCATGGAGAACGTCTGAACCGCTTGATCGATGATCTCCTCACCGTGAGCCGCATGGAGGAGAAGGGAGTCATTCTCGAGAAGTCACCCGTTGACCCTGCGGAACTGCTTCGCCATGTGGTCTGCCAAATGGTGAGTGAAATCGAGGTGAGAGGTGCTGTCGTACGCATCGAAATCCCGGAATCGCTCCCAAGAATCGAGGTCGATTCCTACCGGATGGAGCAGGCGTTTTCGAATCTCCTGGCCAATGCGCTCCGGCACGGGCTTCAGGGCCATTTCACGAAATCTCGCGGTGAATCCGTGGTCGAGATTTCCGGATACGTTCAGGGAGGTGAGATTGCCTTCAGCTTCCGGGATCATGGTCCGGGCATACCGCTGAAGGATCAAAAACACCTTTTCGAGCGCTTTTACCGGGTCGGTGGAGACAGGGCGCGCCAGACCGGAGGCACCGGACTCGGTCTTTCTATCGTGAAGAATGTGGTTGCGGCCCACGGTGGAAGGGTGGAATTGGAGAGCTCTCCCGGCGAGGGATCCACCTTCACCGTCATTCTTCCCTTATCACCGGACGCCTGATTGGGGGGCAAACTACGGATTACACCTCGCCGTGATGAATGCCGGCGAGATGATGCTCGATAACCCCGTCGAGTTCCATCAGGGAAGAAATTCCGGAAAGGATTGATCGAAGCGGTCTGGCTCCCGGCATCCCCCTCGTGTACGCCATCAGGCGCGAACGCATCCCCTGCATTCCGACTCGCTCATTTCCCCGTGTGACGACCTCCTCCGCACAATGTCTGCGGACAAGGCTCCATCGCTCCTCGAGTGTGGGAGCGTGATACTCCTTCCCTTCAAAGGCCGCGAGGATTTCCGTGAAGATCCAGGGGTTCGTCATCGCCGCACGTCCGATCATGAGTCCGGCAACGCCCGACGAGCGCCGCCTCAGGGCCGTGGGGGCATCGATGATGTCACCGTTACCGATCACGGGAATCGATACCGAGGCGGCCACCGAGGAGATCACCTCCCAGTCGGCACTTCCGGAGTAGCCTTGGGCTTTGGTCCTGCCGTGGACAGCGACGCGCCTGATCCCGCTTCCTTCAAGAATCCGGGAGGTTTGAACGGCATTGATCGATTTTTCGTCCCATCCGATGCGGATTTTTGCAGTCACCGGAAGAGGGTCGCATGCCTTGACCATCGCCAAGGCCACCTTTTCCAGAAGCGGGCAATCCCGGAGCAGTGAGGAGCCGCCGTGACGGCATACCACCTTGTTCACGGGACACCCGAAATTGATGTCGATGAAATCGGGGTGTACCCAGTCGATCACCTGTTTCGCAGCCTCAGCCAGTCGATCCGGATCCCCTCCAAAAAGTTGCACTCCCATCGGGCGTTCGGCTTCCGTGAACTGCACATACTCCCGGGTGCGGGCATTCTTGTGCATGATGCCGTCGGCGGAGACGAATTCCGTGGTCATAACCCCTGCGCCTTTCTCCCTGCAGATCGTACGAAATACGGAGTTGGTCACTCCGGCCATAGGAGCCAGGAAGAGCGGGAAGGAACCCTTCTTCATGACTGGAAGGGGACGAATCAGGCCTCCTCGGAGGGCGAGGCAGACGTGCTTTCAGACTCCGCCACCGGTTCAGCGGGTGCTGTGAGTCCCGAGAGCAGCGCCGTCACTTCCTCCTGCACCGCAGCAAGGTCGGAGAGGGAAAGGCCGGGATCGGTGACGATGAAAGTTTCTCCGGTTCCTGCCCGTTCATAGATGAGTGTCCCCTTGTCGGGGGAGGGTTGGGGGCGAAGGACTCGCTTTCGCTCCAGCATGACGGCCAGCAGGTAGCGGGTGTTTGTATGCACCGGATCGTTGCTCTCGATGAGTCTTCGCAGCATTCCCTCGGCATCATCACGCTGCAGAGGTTCCGGCGGGGGAGGGGCGGGTGGCTCGAACTTGGAGCGCCACGATGAGAAAACCGGTTCCGCCGCCGGGTCTTCCGAGCGGCTCTTCCAGGCTTCCTCGCAGAGGTCGATCCTCCGGAATCCCTCCCCGTCCATGAACAGAACGGTATAAAACGTCTCGCCTTCGGCGAAGGGGCGTCCGGTGAGTTCGCAAACTTCCGATCGTGACTTGATGTTCCAGTCCTGCTGCATGGGTCGTGAACGTTACGGAAAGATCAGAACCCCGGCAACCGGAACTTCGGCAACTCGCGTCCGGTGGCCCGGATCCAGAAAAGGTAGAGACCGATGGAGAGGAAGATAAGGATCGGTCCCCATGCTGCAAGCCAACCGGGGATGCGGTCCCCTTTGCCCAGAGCAATGAAGAGACTGCTTGAGAAAATCAGCCCAGCAAAGAGCCCGATCGCAGCGCCTACCCCCCCCATGATTCCGCGCCGCCCGATGACCACACCCATCGGTCCGGCAATGAAGATCACCACAAGGCAGACCCAGGGAAGGGCCCAGCGGTAATGCCAATGAGTGACGAAGGGAGCTAGGCGTACCTTGGGAAACTCGGCATTGAAGCGCAGATAGCTGCTCAGTTCAGGAAGTCCCAGAAACTCCGAGTTCATCAGGGCGCTTGAGATCTTCCAGGGGGTCTCCTTCCATCCCTTGATTTCCAGACGGGGCATGGACTCTGAAGAGACCAGATTGCCCGCCTCGTCGACCTTCACATGACGAGCACCCTGAAGTACCCAGGTTGCCGTCTCGGGAATAAAGAGGGCCTGCTGTCCATACCATTGGTCGGTCACGGTCCCTTCATCGTTCTGCTGGATGATTTCAGCCCGGAAGGCAATGTTTTGATCCCGGTTCAGGGAAGAAAAAAACCAGAGCCTCTTGTCCTCACGGTTTCGGAACAGGTAGTCCGCCGCAAGACTGTCCATCTGCTTGTGTCCGGTCTTGATCTCTTCCTTCAATTTGTCCCGCACCGATCCTGCCTGCGGGGCAAGTTGGTAGTTGAAGACCGCCAGAACACCCGTCATCACGAGACCCACCGCGAAGAGAGGCACGAAGATGCGCTGCAGGCTGCAACCGGCACATAGCATCGAGATAATCTCATTGCGACGGGACATCTGGGTGAGGGTATAGAGCAGGGCAAGTAGGAGCCCTACCGGAACGCTCAGGACGATCACGCTGGGAACCTGAAGCAGGTAGAAGCGGGCAATCAGTCCCAGGGTGGCGTGTCCGGAGATGAAATCAGGAAGATTCACGCTCAAATCCCAGACCAGCCAGACGGAAATAAAGCCGCTGACACAGTAGAAAAAGGGCACCAAAAACTTTTTGAGAAGATACCGGTCGAGAATGGTCATGGAAGTCTCCGGAAGAAACCCGTTGCAGGCAGCCGGAAAGAACATGATTCTGCCTGTTCTTCTCCTTCCGCTGCAACCGCAATCAACCCGATCCCAGAAGCCTTCCCGACCATGATTTCCCTCAACGAGGAGTTCCCCTCGGGCATCGACGTCCCTCCGGGTCCGTTTGCCCGCGAGATTTCCGAACTCTTTGGTCCGAAGGGTGGTTTGGCCTCCGTCCGGGGGTTTGAGTGGCGCAGGGAGCAGCAGTTGATGGCTGAGGGCGTTGCCGCAGCCCTCGAGCGGCGCACCCACCTGGTGGTGGAGGCGGGAACAGGTGTCGGCAAGTCGCTTGCTTATCTAGTCCCTGCCGTCCTCCACTCGATCCGGACTGGGCGCAAGGCGCTGATCAGCACGCACACGATCAATCTTCAGGAGCAGCTTCTCTACAAGGATATCCCGCTGGTGAAGGGGTTTCTCGGCGAGGAGTTTGAGGCCGTCCTGCTCAAGGGGCGCCAGAACTATGTCTGCCCCACGCGACTGGCCCGTGCTCGCCGCCATGGCGCCGATCTTTTTACCGCCGAGGAGCGGCCCGAGTTGGAACGCATTCACGAATGGGCAGAAACCACCCGGGATGGGTCGCTCAGCGATCTTCCCTTCGAGCCTCCCCAGCAACTCTGGGCCCAGGTTTGCAGCGAGCAGCACCTCTGCACGCCGAAGACCTGCGGACGTGATTCCGGCTGTTTCTATCAGGCGGCGCGCCGTCGTGCCCAATCCGCGCAGATCCTGGTGCTCAACCACACGCTCTTCTTCACCCTGATCGGCGATCCGGAGGAGGAAGGTCTCGGTTACCTGTTTCCAGATGATTTTGTGATCTTTGACGAGGCGCACACCGTGGAGCAGGTGGCTTCCAGGCATCTGGGATTCTCCCTTTCCCAGTACGGCCTGCGCCAGTCGGTGCAACGCCTCTATAATCCACGCACCCGGAAAGGACTCCTCCAGCAGGCCCGTCACACCGATGCCATCGGGACGGCCGTGGATCTGATGCCTGAAATCGACCGTTTCTTCGATGCTATCGCGGGAGGATGCACCTTCAAGCAGGGACGCGAATGCCGTATCCGGGAGGACCGATCCGCGGATCTGGCCGAGAAGGTTGCGGAAAGCCCGCTTGCTGAAGGTCTCGCCAGGCTTGCCGACTCGGCCGGTTCTGCGGCGGGCAAGACCGAGGAGGAGGGCCTCAAGGGCGAACTGGCCGAGGTGGCCTCCCGTTTGCGAACCGCTCGTGCGGGACTTGCCGATTTTCTCTCCCAGAGCGAACCCGACCATGTCTATTGGGTTGAGCGAAGCGGGAAAACTTCCAGTTGGACGAGCTTGCATGCGGCTCCCGTCGCTGTGGCCCCCCTGTTGGGAAGGTTGCTTTTCAGGGAAGGGAGCACGGCCATCATGACCAGTGCCACGCTTTCAGTCGGCTCCGCGGAGCTTGATTATTTCCGCGGCAGGGTTGGTGCCATGGAGGTTCCCTCGCTGCAACTGGGATCACCGTTTGATTACAGCCGGCAGATGAAAATCCACCTCGTGCGTAAGATGCCCGAGCCGAAAGATCCCTCCTACGAGGAGGCCCTTGCCAAGTGGATCGCTCATTTCACCGAGGAGAGCCACGCTCGTGCCTTTGTTCTGTTCACGAGTCACCGGATGATGCAGGCAGTGGCTGCCAGGATGACCGCCTTCTTTGAGAAGAAGGGATGGAATCTCATCGTGCAGGGTACTGGCCTGTCACGGTCACGGATGTTGGAGGCCTTCCGGGAAGAGGGGGAGAGTGTTCTTTTCGGAACCGACAGTTTCTGGACCGGAGTCGATCTGCCGGGCGAGGCCCTTTCCAGCGTCATCATCACGCGACTCCCCTTTGTCACACCAGATCATCCCCTCACGGAGGCCAAGCTCGAGGAGATCGAAGCCTCGGGCGGAGATTCCTTCCAGGCCTATTCCCTTCCCGAGGCGATCCTGAAACTCCGTCAGGGTGTCGGTCGCCTGATCCGCAGTTCCAAGGACCACGGCTCCATCGTCATCCTCGACAGCAGGATTCTCACTCGCTCCTACGGGAAGGCATTTCTCAGGGCGCTGCCGGAATGCCCTGTCGAAATCCTGTGAGACTCATTTTGGAACGGCAGATGAGAATGAATATGGAACTCAGAATATCTTGTGCCTGCTTGGTCGTTGATTCCTGCGTTCGATATTGAACATGCTGTCTCTGATCCGGAGACAGGGAAACCAAGGGATATTCTAACGGACGATCCCGCGTTCACTGGTTGCGATGAACTCGGCAAGGTGCACGACGAGTTCGGAATCAGGGAACTGAGAGCGCAGGGCTTCTAGGCCCTGGGTAGTATTGAGATTGCTGCGATAGACCACCTTGTAGGCCTCGCGCAGTTCCCGGATAGACTCGGGAGTGAACCCCCTGCGCTCCAAACCGACAAAATTCACACCACGGATCTCGGCGGGGTTTCCGTCGGCAATCATGAAGGGAGGGACATCCTGGACGATCTTGGTGCATCCTCCGATGATCGCGTGGGCACCGATACGGCAGAACTGGTGCACGCCACTGAGGCCGCCGATGACGGCATAATCCCCCACCACGACATGACCGGCGAGGGTGCCGTTGTTCGAGAAGATCACATGATCCCCCACGATGCAGTCATGCGCGACATGGGCATAGGCCAGATAATTTCCGTGGTTACCGATTTTGGTCGCCGTGTTTGGAGCCGTGGCACGGTGGATGGTGACGAATTCACGGAAGCAGTTGTTACTTCCAATCTCAAGGTAGGTGGGCTCCGCCTCGTATTTCAGATCCTGACTGCGTTGACCGATCGAAGTGTAAGGGTAGAACTCGTTGCCATCACCGATGGTCGTGGGTCCGGCAATGGTGACATGATTGTGGAGTCTGCACCCTTCGCCGAGAGTCACGCCTGCCCCCACGATACAATAGGGTCCCACCTGGGTGGTCTGCCCGATGTGGGCGGTGGGATCGATGATTGCCGTGGAGTGGATGCGTGCCATGGGGGTTATTTGTTGACGATGCCAAAGAGGAGAACACCCTCGCTGACGACATCGCCGTTGACCACGCACTTGCAGGAGGCCTTGCCGAGATTCTTGCGGGCCTTGAGCATCTCGACATGGATGAAGAGGGTGTCGCCGGGGAAGACGGGCTTGCGGAACTTCACCTCGTCAGCGCTCATGAAGTAGCCGATCTTTCCGGAGTTCTCGGTTTTGCGCATCATGACGATGGATGCGACCTGGGCCATGGCCTCAACCTGTAGGACGCCCGGCATGACGGGATGACCAGGGAAGTGTCCTTGGAAGAAGGGTTCGTTGATCGTGACACTCTTCACCCCGACTGCCTTGGTGTCGCCGTCGAATTCCACGACGCGGTCCACCATGAGGAATGGGTAGCGGTGGGGGAGCACGCTCATCACCCCGTTGATGTCCATGACGGGCGAGGAAGATGTCACCGGCTTCGGGGCCATGGCGAGCAGATCACTGTGGCGTTTGGCAACGGCACGTGCCAGTTCGGTATTGGGCCCGTGGCCTGGTTTCACGGCGATGATATGCCCGCGAAGAGGACGTCCAGCGAGCGCAAGGTCACCGATGATATCGAGGATCTTGTGACGGACGAACTCATCCGAGAAACGCAGGGGCTCCTTGCTCAGGACCGATTCCCCCCGGATAACCAGGGCATTTTCCAGACTCCCCCCCTTGATCAGGCCCTTCTCCATGAGGTCCTTCACATCCTCGTAGTGGACGAAGGTACGGGCCGGGGCAATCTCCTTGGCGTAGACCTCCGGGGTGATTGTCAGGGAAAGGTACTGGGTGAAGCGGCCATCCTGACCTGCCTGGGTGCAGGAGATGCGCAGGCCTTCATGTGGAAAAATCGACATGATCGAGCCCCCGTTGGTCTCGATATGGATTGGTTCACCGACTTCAAAAAGAGCTCGAGGTGTCTCCTGATCGACGATCCCTGCTTCCCTGATCAGGGCGACGTAGGGGGCTGCACTGCCGTCACCGATGGGGGGTTCGTTGGCATCCATCTCGATCAGGGCGTTGTCAACGCCGAGTCCCGCGAGAGCGGAGAGGACATGCTCGACGGTCTGGATCTTTGCATGGCCTTGAACGAGCGTCGTGGCTCTCTCGACGGTCTTCACGTGATCGACCAGGGCATCGACGATCGGTTCATCGGGTAGGTCGGTGCGGCGGAACTTGTAACCGTGACCCGCGGGAGCCGGATGAAGCGTCAGGGTGACATGATTGCCGTTGTGAAGGGTGCCGCCTGTCAGGCTGGCCTGTTTGGCGA
>CAIZIQ010000105.1 GCA_903933015.1 uncultured Spartobacteria bacterium
CCTCTCGAGCCTCCAGGGGCTCAGGGCGGCCTCCCTCAGCGCCATCGCTTCACCGGAAAGCTTCGAGCAGGGACTCCGAAAGCTGGGTGTCTCCCTTGATCTGACACAGAGCTTCGCTGATCATCACCGTTACTCGAAACGTGAGCTTAACCGCTTTCTGAAGCGCTGCGTGCGCCGTGGCGTTTCCTGTATCCTCACCACTGAAAAGGATGCCGTTCGGATGCCCCGACTCCTCAATCAAGAGATCCCGATCCGCTACCTCCGCATCGAGATCGAGATCCTGAAGGGAGAGGAACACTGGCTTAAGATGCTCGAGCAGCTCGTCCATCCTTTCCATCCACTTCTGGATGACTCCGAAACCCGCGGAGAGGAACTCAAACTCTTGGGAGTCTCCTGAACTGCCTCGCTTAGGGATTTAACGCCGCATCAATCCGGTAACTGACATCTAACCCACCATTGTCGGCACGATGATGGCCTCGCTCATCCCGTGAAGGATCTTTTTATCGGCTGGGCAGACCGTGGAGAGTACACCCCCTAGGTTAGCTTTTCCACCGCTCACAAAGAAGTAGGGACTTAGTCGCGCCCTTCCCTTCATGCTCACAACCTCCCCATGGCTCCCATAATAGGGCTGCTCAGTCAGGATCGAGTGACGGAAAACCTGCAGGATATGAGGGTGATGCGGAAATTCCTCCAGGGCGGAGTTAACGGCACGCTCCCAATCAACCCGCGAAAGGTCAGATCCGAGCGCAACCCCCCTGGCACCCCAGGCACGTCCATCAAATCCGCTGATCTTGATGATCAGATCACGCTGCTTCTGGCTGAATCCGGCAAGTTCCCTCCAGTCCTGGATGTCCAGTCTTGGGTAAACGGCATTCGGGGGCAACGGGGTGGGATCGAGGATCCACGTGTAGGGAATCCATTTCTGCAGCGATTGAACCCCACGCTCGCCCAGCTGCCTGATCCAAAACTCCCGTAACGGAGCCATCCAGAACAGGGCCATCCAGAGCTTTTCCTCCAACTGGGCCTTGGGGGGCGGCGTTATATGGACATTTCCCTGCAGGGCATCTCGGAAAAGCCCCTTAGCACACGGCACCTGGTGCAGGTCGAACATCTCAAAGAAGCGGTAGACATTCCCCCTCCAGGAATCGCGAACCGAGGCATCCTGAACGCTCCAATGAGATTCGGGTTTGTGTTGGTTCAGGCGTGCGGCGATCCACTCCATCTCAGGGCGATAGGTCGATGCCTCCTCGGAGACGATCAGATCGCCTCCGGGCATCACCGAGGAGAATCCTTCGAGCATTCCGTGAGCACCGCCGAGCACCTCAAAGCCGGATGTGTCGTAGGCCTCATTCAGCCATGCAGTCAGACCGATACCCCCGGGAATCTGATCCAGCTCACAAATCGAAAATCCCTCCTCTGTCACGATGAGATCGGGACGAATCACTCTTGCGATTTCTCCTCGGAAAGCCGCATCCCGTCCGAGGGTGACAACTTCCTCAGGCTTACCACGGTCCAGAAGGCCGGCGATCCAGGAGGCTTGCCTCCCATCCACACTCTGGCGATAGAGAAGATCGCATGCCTCGGCAAACTGCAGGAGCCGGTGCCCCATCGACTCCAACTCCTTGGCAAGGGAGGGTGCCAATAGATGAGGACGTGGCGACCAGCGCCATTCCTTGCCGGCAAAAAGTTCCCCCTCGGGAAGTCGTTGCTGCAATTCCTCAAGGGGAATCAACTTTTCAGGACTAGCAGTTGCCATGATCAGGAAAGCAGATGCTTGAGCGACTCCCTCACAACATCCTCCGCCGAAGATTCCGGGGAGAGTTTGGTAAGGACAGCCTTCACCGCCTTGTGGGCATCAGCCTGCTTGTAGCCAAGGGAGATCAGCGCAAGGACGGCATCATGGAGATGACGCTCGATCCCGGCAGGGGCATTCTCACGGCTGGCAGCCTCCCACTCAGCCGCGACGCCGAGCTTATCCTTGAGCTCCAGAACCACGCGTTCAGCGGTTTTCTTGCCGACACCCGAAATCTTGGAAATGGCGGCGATATCGGAGGTCACTACGGCAGATTTGAACTGATCAACCGACATGCCGCTCAGGATGGCTAGGGCCAGCTTCGGACCGACACCCGAAACATGGGCCAGAAGAAGACGAAAAAGATCCCTCTCCTGGGCAGAGGAAAATCCATAGAGAATCTGCGCATCCTCCCTCACATGATGATGGGTCAAGACCCGTAGTTTCGCTCCCTGGGCGGAGAGCTTGTTGTAACTCGAGAGTGGAATCAGAATCTGATAGCCGATTCCCCCCGCATTGATGACGATCTGGTTCGGCAGAACTTCTTCGAGTATCCCTTCAACAAAAGTGATCATGACAACAACTTCTCTATCCTCCTTATCCGGGAAAGACCAGCGGTTGTCTCATCGCGCCCTCATCTTCTCCCTGCTTCTCCTCCCGATCGCCTCCCCCTCCCTCTCGGGAGCAGAGCAGGAACAGACAACCATGCTCCTGGGTGGTTCCTACGAACGCCCTCCTGTCTACCGCTATCTCCCCGGGTCGAAACGCACCATCCTCTACCCCGCATTGCTTGGCAAAAACACCTTCTCCAAGCCCCTTGATCATCACCTCGGAATGAGTGCCAAGGCATGGGATCGGCTGATCAAGAACTCCCAGGAGGACTCACTGCTCCTACTAGCCACACTCAACCCCGAGATCATCCGTGACAGCCGGGGCATCATCCAGATGGCCGTGATTTCCACCGATGATATGCGCACGGCGTCGCTTGTTCTCCTTCCTTCATTTCTGGGGCATTTCAGCGCTATCTTCGGACCCGAGTTGATCGTGGCAATCCCCGCACGGAACAAGATCTATGTCTTTCCGAAACTGGCAAACGAACTCCCCAAGATGGCTGAAACCATGAGGGAGGATTATCTCATCTC
>CAIZIQ010000106.1 GCA_903933015.1 uncultured Spartobacteria bacterium
AGCCGAAGACCAGTTCCAAACGACTCCCCGATGGCCGCATGGTCACTGCGCCCCTTGAAGACATGGCTCCCTTTCTGGATCGAGAGGAGTTTCTTTCCAACATGCTCGTTGAACCTCTCGCCGAATAGCCTCATGGATAAACTTCGTCGTAATCTTGGCAGTCTCTTGGACGGCGCCTCCGCCCCTCTTCCTTCCAGAAGTCTTTCAGAAATTGTGATTTATGGGGCCGGTAATTGCGGCCGAAATCTTGCTCGGATTGCTGAAAGTCAAGGCACCTCGGTACGAGCCTTTCTGGATGCTCGTGCCGAGTCCCTCGGAGTGATTGATGGTATCCCTTGTCATCTTCCCACAGGAGGAACTGCGCGATCCTTGGCTGGTCAGGGCATCCCGGCAGTCATTGCTGTCTTCAACTACTCGGCTGATCCGAGCCCCATTCTTTCCCTCTTATCGGATGCTGGATTTTCCTCGATCATTTCCTATTTTGAAATCCATGAGCGTTTTCAAATGGCTCCGGAATTCTGGCTGGCGCCGCGCCAGGGCTTGTATGAACAGAGAGAAGAAATCTTGGCAGGACTTGAGCTTTTTGAGGATCCGGTAAGTCGACAGGTTTACCATGATCATCTGGCCCTAAGAATGACCTTCGATCAGAAGCTTCTGAGTACTCCGGAAATCGAGACCCAGTACGCGCCTGATGATCTGGCGCCGCCTCGACAACCGATGCGTCTGATCGACGGAGGTGCATTCATTGGGGATACCGTGGATTTGTTTTTAAATCATGGTGTTCGGATGGAGGCTGTGGCGGCCTTTGAGCCTGACATGATCAATTTCCAGAAATTAGTTGATGCGTCAAACCGCTACATCGCGGAGGGCATCAATGCCTTTCTCTATCCCTGTGGTATCGGTGGCGAGACTGGAATGCTGCGTTTTCAAGGAGGTCATGGAGCGGGTAGCCAGCTGAACGAGAAGGGGGATCTGCATGTACAAGTGCTGGCAGTTGATGATGTTTTGCCTAATTTTCATCCGACACTAATTAAACTCGATATTGAGGGTGCTGAACCAGATGCGCTCAAGGGAGCGAGAGAAACAATCCTTCGGGAAATGCCAGATCTAGCCGTATGCGTTTACCATACGCCAGCCCACCTTTGGGAGATCCCTCAACTTATTAAGGAAATGTTTACCGGCTATAAGTTTTTCTTAAGATATCACCGTTTTAATGGTTTTGATACAGTGCTTTACGCCACCAAGGCATGATTCAGTTTGGATTTAAAAACATCATTTTCGATCTCGATGGGACGCTGATCGATTCTTTTCCGGGAATTGATGAGTCATTGCGCCATGCTGCTTCAAAGATAGGCAAATCATTGGATGTCAGTGATTTAAAAATCCACATCGGTCCTCCGTTGCCCGTGATGCTCTCTCGAATGTGGCCTCAACACGGCGATGAGATAAGGAACAAGGTGTTGACTGAATTCCGGTCAGATTACAACAACCGGGGTTGTCTTTTTTCCGTTGCTTATCCTGGAATTTCAGAGGCACTTCATCAATTTCAAGCTTCAGGAATTACGCTTTTCGTACTGACCAACAAGCCTGAAAAACCTGCACGTAGGATTCTCGAACATCTGGGACTGGAGCCTCATTTCAGAGAAATCCTCTCCCCCGATTCCGTGACGCCTCCTCTCTCCATGAAGTCCGAGGGGGCTGTTCTTCTTG
>CAIZIQ010000107.1 GCA_903933015.1 uncultured Spartobacteria bacterium
ATCCCTGATCTCGGTGAGGAGTTCCTCGGTCTTGGTCAGCTTGACCTCTGCCTCCTCTTTACGCTTCAGGGTGTTGATCGCTTTCACCAAAGCGAAGACACAGGCGCTGATGATGATAAACTCGATGACCGTGTTGATGAAGTTGCCGTAGGCCAGGATGGGGGCGCCATCTCGTTGGGCATCCGCCAATGTGACGTAGTGCTTGCCGTTAAGAGGCAGGTAGAGATCCGAGAAGTTGATGCCTTGGAGCAGCAACCCGATTGGAGGCATGATGACATCATGCACCAGGGCGGTGACGATCTTGCCAAACGCTGCTCCCATGATGACACCGATGGCGAGGTCGACCACATTGCCGCGGCTGATGAATTCCTTGAACTCACCCAGGAATTGCGAGGAGGTGGCGATGACTTTTTTGGGCTCGGGAATCACGTTCATTGGAAAAATCAATCGGGGTGCGAGGGACTCCTTAGTGGCGCGGCGCGTGCTGGATCAGTTCGATTTCATAGCCTTCGGGAGCATCTATGAATGCGAGGATCGACCCCGACGAACTGCGGTGCGGACCATCGCTGAGCGGGTAACCTTTGGCGGCGGCTTCCTTGGCAAAAGCCTCGAGATCCGTAACCTCAAAGGCCAGATGAGTCAGGTCGTTGCCAACTTGTACTGGGCCGCTGGCATTGTACTCGCAGATCTCGATTTCCTCGTCGCTCTGCGGCGCCTTGAGGAAAACCAACTTCGATCCACGACCGCTTTCGCTACGACGCACCTCTTGGAGCCCGAGGACATCGCGGTAAAAGGCGACTGTTTTTTCGAGATCCTGAACGCGGTAGCGGGTGTGAAGCAGTTTGGTGACCATGACTTATGTTGCCTAGGGAATGGGGAAGTTCCGTTCGAATCAAGTGAGTTTTCTCGTTCGTGGGCACAGGGGGCGGAACATCCTTGTCTCGGGACGCGATCTTTCCCACGATTGGATCCAGATGTCGTTTCTCGAATCCGTCTACACAAAGCTACGCCGTCATCCCAAGAGGATTGTTTTCCCCGACGGAAATGATCCCAGAGTGATCCGGGCTGCACGCATCTTCAACGACCGAGGACTCGGCGTTGCCATCCTCGTCGGCAAACGCACGGAGATCGAGCAGATCGCGGCGGCCAACAGCATCTCCCTCGAGATGGTGGGCATCGTCGACCCGGAGACCTCTTCGGAAATGCCGAAATTTCTCAAGCTTGCCGCCGTTCTGGAGCGCTACCGAGGAATGAAAGACGGGGATCTGCGCAAATTGCTCGTCACCCCGAACTACTTTGCCTGCATGATGCTTCAGCACGGGATGGCCGACGGCCTGGTCGGGGGCGTCGGAGCCTATGCCTCGGCACTCTTCCGTCCGCTTCTTCAGCTGATCAAGCCGCTGCCGCATGCTCCGGTTGTCTCCGGAGCCATGATCGTGGAGGTGCCGCGCCGCGAATTCGGGGATGACGGGGTTCTTTTCTTTGCCGACTGCGGCATCGTTCCGGAGCCCACTGTCGATCAACTCGCCTCCATTGGCGTCCAGACAGGCTTGCTGGCTCGGCAGGTTTTCGGAAAAACCCCGAGGCTCGCTTTTCTCAGCTTCTCCACGCACGGCAGTTCCTCCCACCCCTCCGCTCTCAAGATGGCTGCGGCAGCAGCGCAGGCCAGGGAACTGGCAATTCGCATCGGCGGAGTGGAGGCGCTCGACCACCCGATGGAAATCGACGGAGAGGTGCAGGCGGACACTGCGATCGTTCCCGCGGTGGCACGCATCAAACTTCCCGACAGCATGGTGGCCGGCGATGCCAACGTCCTGATCTTCCCTGATTTGAACGCCGGCAATATCGCGGTGAAACTCGTGCAATCACTCGCAGGAGCCCGCGTTTACGGTCATATCGTGAACGGCCTCTCCCGTCCGGCCGCCAGAATCTCACGGGGAACCCTCAGTGAAGATATCGCCGCGGTCGCGGCCATCATCGGCCTGCAGGCCGTCGAATATCGCAAGCTCTACCCCTACAGCGAAAACGACTGACCGGATATGCGGAGAGATCCTGCTTGTCTGCTCACTCGGTTAGGATCAATTCTTTAACCCTATGGCCTACACCGTTCCACCACTTCCCTACGCATTCGACGCCCTCGAGCCGCACATTGACGCGCGCACGATGGAGATCCATCACGACAAGCATCACGCCGCTTACGTGAACAATCTCAACAACGCGCTCAAGGACCATCCCGAGCTCGCTGCCAAGCCGATCAATGAGCTTATCGCCGATCTCGCCTCCGTTCCCGAGGCGATCCGCACCCCCGTCCGCAATAACGGTGGTGGTCATTCCAACCATGCCTTCTTCTGGGAAATCATGGGGCAAGGCAAGGGGGGCGCACCCGTCGGCAAGCTTGCCGAGGCGATCACCAAGACCTTCGGCAGCTTCGACGAGTTCAAGACCAAGTTCGAGGCCGCCGGTGTCGGCCGCTTCGGCAGCGGCTTTGTCTGGCTCATCGTCAACAAGCAGGGCCAGCTGGAGATCATCTCCCTGCCCAATCAGGACAGCCCCTACATGGATGGCAACAAGCCCGTCATCGCCAACGATGTCTGGGAACACGCCTATTACCTCAATTACCAAAACCGCCGCCCTGATTATCTGAAGGCCTGGTGGAACGTGGTCAACTGGGATCAGGCCGAGCAGAATTATCAGACGGCTCTGAAGTAAGATTTCCCTCCCGCCAAAAAGGCCCTGCGTTCCTTGCAAAAGGACGCAGGGCCTTTTTTATATCTTGAGAGATCGACGGATAGCCTTGTTGGCTTACGGTCGCCAACTAATACGGCTTTTGAACGGCACTTTGCTTCCGCAAAGCGGTGCCGCCCTTTGGGTTTGCCTTCGGCAACTTCTCCGCGCCTCTACCCAGCGGCTTGGTTCTTGGCCGCCTTGCTCTCCATCCGAGCTTCTAAGCAATATATCGAAGCAAACGCCTAACGCTCAAGCTCAGCCACGACCGAAGGGCGTTGGCTGCAGCGCTTGGTTAGATGTTATGTTGGAGCCAATAGACTAGAACAATGCCCAGAAGCATAAAAGCTGCACCGACCATGATGAAGAGAGGTCGAAGGGATCTTCTTGGGAAAAGGCCATATTGCAGATCCACAAAGAAGAGAATAAATGCTCCTCCATAGAAAGAGGCACCGCTATACCCTATGGTGCGGTATACTGGCGTATGTTGCGGACTAAGTAGGGGGCTGTGGAGCGGACCTGAGGGACACCATACGGAGAAAATAATGATGCAGGCCACAAACCCTATAATACGAAGAGGCGTTATGTTGAGTTGCATGGTTTTTACATCTAACTTGTAATTAGACGTAAAATTGTTCGCATAGCAAAGGGGAAGACAGTGTGAAGTAGCTGAAATAACGAAAGGGGCTGCTTACTAGGCCATCCTTCGATACCTCCACACGGAGAAGTCGCTGGTCTCTATAACTTTAGATCCCGTATCGAATTGATCTTCGAACTCGGGGAAGCGGGTGTCGCCTGCGATGACTCTGGGGACTTTGGTGACGTAGAGTTCCTGCACCTTGGGCAGGAGGAGTCGGTAGATCTCCTCTCCTCCGATGACGAAAAGATCGCGCCCATCGGAGGGTTCCTTCAGCTCGTCGATTGAGCGGATGATGGTGATACCCGTGGTCTTCGGCATCGTGCGGGAGAGGACGATGTTTTCCCTTCCGGGGAGCGGCCTG
>CAIZIQ010000108.1 GCA_903933015.1 uncultured Spartobacteria bacterium
CTGCCACAACGCCCTTGCGCTAAATACCGGGCCGTGGGAACGGCCGGGATAGACTACGCAAAACGTAGCCTCATTTGACAAAATGGTGGCGCTACTCGCGGGCGCGAGAGCGTCAAATCCCAAGCTTTAAATTACTGCGGAATGAGGGAGCCTAGCACCGACCCCCAACCCTGATTCCAAATGTTCTCCAGGTTCTTGGTGAACTTGTCGGCCTTTTTGCCGGGCTGCACTTCCTTGGCATAGAGAATTTCCTGATAGCGCTCGTACTCGCTCTCGCCGCCGACGAGGAGGATGTTCTTGGAGGCGTCGGCGAGCATGTAGAGGGTCTGACCCTTTCTCTCCTCATGACGGATATGACCGGAGGGGAGGGATTGGAAGTGGGCGATCTGCTCGGGCGTGGAGGGCTTCACCGCGCGGAACCCGGCCTCGATCAGGTAGCTCTCCTTTTTCTGAAGATGCGTGGCGCAGGCCGCGAGGGAAAGCGCGAGGAGGAGGGCAAGACGAGGGAGATGGCGTTTCATGCGAAGTTGATGGTTATCAAAAGGGTGTGTGAAGTCGATGGAGAAGGGAAACTAGAATGTTTCCAACGGATACATGACCACACGATGCACAGAATGCACGTGGCCGTAAGTTGAAGCCGAAAGTTCTCTACAGTGATAGGCTTCCGTTTCCCATTTCTCCTCTTGTGTTTCTTGTGCCTTTTGTGGAGCAGATCGCCGACGGAGATATCGCGTGGGTGTGTATAGAAAAGACGCTTTTCTTTGTATGAGCTCCGGAACATGTCGATGCGGATGCCATGTTCTATGCATGAAGCAGGATTCATGCATAGGAAATTCATATTTCTTTGCATGTTCCGGCGGATGTGCTAAGATTTTGGAAATTTCTTTCCATGTCCACGCTACCCCCTCTTCCCATCTCTGATCTCTCCTCGCTGGATTGCCGCGAGGTCTGGAAGGCCGTTGCCGAGGCGGAGCGCCATCTTGCCGAGCTCAAAGGTCTCTGCGAATCCCTGCCGAACCAGTCGATTCTGATCAGCACGCTCGCCATTCAGGAGGCCAAGGACAGCTCCGAGATCGAGAATATCATCACGAGCCACGATGAGATCTTCGCCGACCGGGAGGAGGAGGCTGCTCCCGGTGCTGTGAAGGAAGTGCGTCACTATGTTGAGGCGCTGCAAGTGGGTTTTGATGATGTCCGCCAGAGCGGGCTGATCCGGTTGAAAACGCTGCTGGATGTCCAAGCACGGATCGAGCCTAGGAAGGCGGGGCTGAGAAAACTCCCCGGCACTGTTCTGAAGAATCCCGCCACGGGTCGGATCGTCTATGAGCCCCCGCAAAGCGCCGCCGAGGTGGAGGCCCTGATGGACAATCTCATCTCCTTTCTCCATGCCGAGGATGATCTGAATCCGATCCTTCGCATGGCGATTGCCCATCACCAATTCGAAAGCATTCATCCCTTCTACGACGGGAATGGTCGGACGGGGCGCATCCTGAATTTGTTGATCCTGCAGAGGGAGGGTCTCCTCGACCTGCCCGTGCTCTACCTGAGCCGCTACATCACCACGACAAAGGGAGAATACTACAGGCTCCTGCAGGATACGCGCGACAAGGGGCTCTGGAAGGAGTGGTGCCTCTACATAGTCCGGGGTGTCTCAATGACCGCCCGCAGTGAGATTGCGCTGGTGAAGTCCCTCCGTGATCTGATGCAGGAGACGAAAGAACAGATCCGGATCCGGCTGGAAAAGATCTACAGTCAGGAACTGCTTAACAATCTCTTCCACCACCCCTACACGAAGATCGAGTTTGTGGAGAAGGATCTCGGCGTGTCACGTGTGACCGCCTCAAAGTATCTGGAGCAGCTCGTCGCCGAAGGCATCCTCCGAAAAGAGAAGAGAGGGAAGTCGAACTTCTTCATCAATGAACCGCTCTTCCAACTCCTAAGCAACGTTTCCCTGAGATAAACGAAGCCGGCAACCATGACTCACGCGGAGGCGCATGAGGCTGCGGCTACCTGAGCAGACTGGTATCAGCCGAGTTGCTTCTTTAACTGAGCGGCCAACGCCGCACCAAGGGCTTTCACTCCGGCTTCCAGCTTGGGATCGACGAGGCGGCCGTCGGAATCGAAAGCCTGAAAGGCTGAGGGGATGGCGATCTGGTCGGGAAGCAGGGTGATGCCGAGGTTGCCGAGAAGCATGCGGAGCTGAACGAGTCCGCGCAGCCCCCCGAGGCCTCCGGGGGATGTCGCCATGATCAAGGCACTCTTTCCCGCGAGGGCGGAGATCGGCGGTTCCTCGGGCGTCTCGGCACGTGAGACCCAGTCGATGGCGTTCTTCAGCGCGGCGGAGTAGCCGCTGTTGTATTCCGGCGAGGCGATGAGGAGGCCTTGGTGCGACAGGAAGAGTTCCTTCAGCCGCTTGGCCTCGGGGTGCATTCCGTGCTCGGCCTCAAAGTCCTGGTCGAACAAGGGCATCGGGAAATCGCTCAGCTTGATCAGTGTTACTTCCGCTCCTGCTTCGCGGGCACCCTCGGCGGCGATGGAAGCCAGCTTCTGATTGAAGGAGTCACGGCGGAGGCTGCCGCCCAAGGCAAGGATGCGTGGAGTGCTCATGCTAGTACCACATCATCGGGCCACCGAAGAAGAAGGGATCGAGCATGCCGTCCCAGCCGCCATCCTCTTCAAATTCTTTGTCAGCCTTCTCTCCCGCGATCGCGGGATCGACAACCTTGGAGTAAAGGATCTGCTGGTAACGCTCGTACTGAGGGTTTCCCCCGACAAGCACCAGGTTCTTGCGCGTGTCCGCGAGCACGAAGAGTGTCTTCCCATCTCGTTTAATCTGACGGATATGCCCCTGCGGCAGCGCATTCGCGCGGGCGATCTGGGCCGGCGTGTGCGGGGTGATGGCGTGAAATCCGGCTTCACGCAGGAAGTTCTCTTTCTGCTGCAGATGGGAGGTGCAGGCTGGCAGGAGCAGCACAGCCAGGAGTGGAAGGTATTGCTTCATGCGCCGTGATCGTTGGGTGGTTAGCGGTGGAAGGATCCGGAGTGTCCGCTTGCCGTGGTGTAGGATCCGGAACCATGGCTCCAGGATGCCGTGCCCCCGCGATAGCCGGTCGCACTGCCGGAGCCATCACTCCAGGATGCTGATCCCCCGCGTGCTCCGGAGGCGCTTCCCGATCCGTCATCCCAGGATGCCGTGCCTCCGCGATAGCCGGTCGCACTGCCGGAGCCATCGCTCCAAGAGGCGGTGCCGCCACGCGCTCCATAAGCTGCCCCCGTGCCGTCGTAGGAGTAGCCGTAACCACCGTGGTAGTTGTTGTAGTAGGCAGCGCTGTTATATGTGCCGTGGTAGACGGCGGCATTGGCGTACGGAGTCGTGTAGACCGTGGCGCTCACGCTCCGGTAGTAGGGACTGACATAATAGGCGGACGGGGTGGTGTAATAGACACCTCCGTAGTATCCGGGTCCGACCCATCCGTAACCGGGGGCCACCACGGCAGGCGGGACGTAGGCACCCGGGTAGTAGTTGGTGCCGCTGCAGGCTGTCAAAACCAAAGCCGCAGCTCCGAGCAGCGAGGCCGAAAGGATGTTCATTCGTGTTTTCATCGGATGGATTCGTAGGGATTGATCAGCGACCCGCGTCTTTCAGGACGGCCTTGAAGGGGATGGCCTGAAAGCCCGAAGCGGGATGGAAGGCAAAGCGGGAGGAACGGATCCACGGATGCAGGTTCCAGGAGGAGAACTCGATGAACTTGCGCGGAAAGTTGGGCTTGTCCGTGAAGGTGGCGGCGAGCCTGTAGGGAAGGGCGACCTTGCCGGAGGAGATCCAGATCTCCCAATTCACACCCTGGGTGCGGAAGGCGAGGTGATCGCACGGGATGCCATTGACCAGTGTGGGGCCGATGACAACGGCACTCCGGAGGTTCCTCGTCAGATGGGTGTAGGGATCGCTGAAGAGCAGGGGCGCGAAGTGAAAGTGGATGCCGGTTTCCTGGCGAATCCCAGCAAGCATTCCGTCAATGGTGGCCGGGGCCTTGGTCGTCGAATAGACCTTGGCCTGCGGAGCCACGGCGGTCACGGAGTCTCCGTCGTAGTAGAAATCAAAGGCATGGGCATCGCCCACGTACATGGCGCGAATCTTGTTGGGACGCTCAACCGACATCTCCCCCTCGGAAATCAGCGTGACGAACTGGCCGGTGACAGCGGGAACCTCGAGAATGCTGCTCGATCGGAAGGTGAAGGCCTTGGCGCCCTGGAGCGTGGTGCTCATGCGCTTGAGCAGCGACAGGGCGGTGGGATCGACGGGGGAGGTTTTCTCGGCATGGAGGGTTCCGCCGCAGAGCAGAATCGCCGAGGCAAGGGAGAGAAGAGGACGGGCGAGTTTCATCAATCCGAAGCGTGGTGAGAAACGCGGCTTTTTGCAACCCCTCCCGCCGCCTTGGTATTGATTGTCTTGTGAGGGCGCTCCCATCACTCTGTGGGGATCCTGAACACCATGACCGAGCTGCCATCCCCTTCCAACCTGAGCCGATGAAAGCCGATCAGGATTTGTACAAGCGACTTCGCGAACTGCCGAAGGAGGAGCTTTGGAACGGCGAGGTGCCGCGCTTCAATTCGGCCTCTCCCCGGGAGCGGATGGAACAGGTGGCCGTGATCCGCGCTGTTGGGATGATCTTCTCCCGATTCGGAACGGAGGAGGAGAAATCCACGGTGCGCGACTGGCTGATTGCGCTGCTGAAGGATCCCCAGGAGAAGATCCGCCGCTACGCCCTCGCCGCCCTGCCCAAGATCGGTGCCGGGGAACAGGGGGAGCGCGAGATGCTGGCCCTGCTGAAGTCGGGCGCCGGAGAGCAAGGGGCTCGTGAGAAGAAGCATCTCGGACGCGCCCTGGAGAAGGTCGGCGGGGAAGCGACGCTCGCCGTGATTGAGCAGGGCATCGATCTGCCGGCGATCACGGTCCAGAAGGTAAAGGCGGTGGTCTCGCGCAAGGAGGAGAGCGGAGGGGTTCTGCTCGATGCTCCGCTCCCGATCGATTCGGAGATGCGCGTGCTGCTGCGCTGCCGACGCGGACTGGAGGAGTTTGTGGGGGATGAGGCCAAGGAGTCGTTCTCCCCGGCAGAATGGCTGCTGGAGAAAACCACGCCGGGGTGCGTCACTCTGAAGCCTCTCAAGGCTTTCACGCTCGCGACGCTCTATCGCCTCCGTTGCTTTGCCACGGTCGCTTTTCCCCTCGGGACGATTCGCGGAAGCGAAGGGCCGAAGTGGGTGGAGTCGCTGGCCCGATGCATCGCCTCGGAAAGAACCCGGGATCTCATGCTCGGGGGCACGGAGGGAGCTCCCCGCTATCGGTTGGATTTCGCCGGCCGCGGCCACCAGCGGGGGGCGATCCGTCAGGTGATCGATCGTGCCTACGCCCTCTGCCCCGAAATTCTGAATGACGCCCGTCAGGCTCCTTGGTCGATCGATGTGATCCCCACGAGTACGGGCGAATCTCTCGTCGAACTCCGTCCCCGCCTCTATCCCGATCCGCGGCTTGGATACCGCCAGGAGGATATTGCTGCCGCATCGCATCCTCCCCTTGCCGCCTGCATGGCCCGACTGGCAGGCAGCGAGCAGAACGAAGAGATCTGGGATCCTTTCTGCGGTTCGGGACTGGAACTGATCGAGCGTTCCCTGCTCGGCGGTGTGGCCGTCGCCCACGGCACGGATCTGGATGACCGGGCCATCACGGTCGCCCGGGCCAATTTCGAGGCGGCCGGTCTGGCAGGGACAACCGCCGATTTCACGGGGTGCGATTTCAGGAAGTCTCCCATCGCTCCCGGCAGCATCTCCCTGATCATCACCAATCCGCCGCTCGGTCGACGAGTCCGCATCAAGGATATGCAGGGCCTCTTCTCAGATCTCTATGCATCGGCAGCGCGAGCGTTGAAGGTCGGAGGGCGTCTCGTTTTTGTGAATCCGCTCCGCACCGAACCGACCGATACCTCCCTGAAGCTGGAGTATCGGAAGACTGTCGATCTGGGGGGCTTCAACTGCCGCCTCGAACTCTACCGAAAGGTTGCACCGGGAAGTCGGTTGAAGACGACCATGCCCTCGAAAGCAAAACAGGATCCCGCTGCTTCAAAAAAGGAGAGTCCTGCCGCTTGGTGGAGTCGCGCGGGTAGCGTCAACAAGCGGGAAAAACAGAGGAGCTCCCGAAATTGGTGACTCTTGCCAAGTTGGAACGGTCCTGAGCGGTTCCAGTATAGATGTGGCGGTTAGTTTGGGTGGTCTAAGTGACGGGAAGCAAACGCTGGATGGACAGAGGACGATCTGTTTTGGTCTGCAGTTCGGCACATGCCGCGAGCGCCTCCGCCACGGTGATGTCGGCAGCGCTCTTGGAGGGTTTCTGGAGTGCAACATAGGGCACACCCCATGGATGCCACTCTTGCAAGTGGCTGGGACCAAAGAAACAAACGATCGGCTTCTTCAAGGCCGCGGCAACATGCATCGCTCCCCCGTCACTGCAGATCATTTGATCCGCGAGGGAGATGAATGCGATCAGTTCCTTGATTGCTGCGGTTGGGCACGGAAACACTGGCAAGCCGGCAAGCCTTGCCAGGATGCGTTCCGCCTTGCCGTCATCTCCGGGATGCATGGCATCATTCTCTGCTCCCGGTGACCAGAATAACAGGACCTGCAGGTTTCCCGCCGCGGTCAAAGCCTTGGCAAGTTCGACGAATGATTCCTCAGGCCACCGCTGAAGAGGGTTCCGTGAACTCAGGTGAAGTGCCACAGAAGGCTTCTCCGGTTTCCAGCCAAGGGAGACCAGTCGCTCTCGCGCCTTTCCTACCAGAGTCGCATTGGGAAAAAGCTTCGTAGCACCCATGGTCTCTTCGGCACCGAGGACTGCCCCCAGCCGTGCCATTTTGGCAACCTCGTGCTCCGTTACGCCTCCGTGCTCGAGTGCCATCAAGTCAGGCTGACGATGCTCCGGCTCCCCGGGTTCCCGGAAGCCAATCAGTTGTTTTCCTCCAAGAGCCCGGGCATACCGCATCCCACCATTGGCCAAGATGACATAATCAACGCGCTGCTTGCGGATCGTGCGAAGAAGGCGCCAACGGTTCCAAAGCATGGCCATGCGTCCGTATCCGTGGCTTTTCTGATGCTTCTTAAGAAAAACAAAGACCTCATCCAGATCGGGATTAGCATCGAGCAGGTCGGCATTATAGCTGCTTGCGAGTACCGAGATCCTGGCTTCGGGATATTTTGTGCGCAGCCCGTGAATCAAGGGTGTTGTGCAGATCAGATCACCGATGTTGTCACGGCGGATAATGAGAATATGGAGTGGGTCGGTCACGGGACATATCCCCCGTGGAATTTAGACCCGGAAGTTATTTAGCAGCATCGTCTCAAGTTCCTGAGATGCAACCTCTAGTTCCAGGAGCTTTGCTGATTTGACCTCCCCGTGGGAAGGGGTCAATGCGTTCGCCACGCGGTGTGCCAGCCCCCGGTTCGGATTCGTCTCGGCGATCTGATCGATCAGGCCATTAACCTCCGCAACTTTCTCGCGGGCCTCGCGAATTTTGCCGAGTGCATCCTCCTCGGAAATTTCTCCGGCGAGAACACCGCGCAGTTGCCGGCAATCGAAGCCCCTGCAGCGCATCGGCCGCTCGGCGTAGATCGTGCAGGAGCAGAGGCCCGATTCCTGACGATGGGCTGAGCAGGGCTGGAGGAAAAATTCGACTCCTTTCTTCCTTCGGAGCTTCAGACCGAGCGCGGAGAGCTGTCGGGGATGATCCCCGGGCTGAAGCTCGACCGCGTGGAAGAGGACGCCGTCGCAGCACATGCCGCAACTCCCGCAGATGCCCTCTAGCCTCCGGAGACCCTGGTCAGCGATCGCATCACTCATCCCTGGTCCCTTGGGGGTCCCTGTTGGCGCTGATGCCGGGTTGAATCACAGGCCTAGGCCTGTGAGGCCAGGACCTCACTGATCGCTTTAGCAAAATCGCCGAAACCGGAGTCGGGAACAATCACCGTGTTCCGGCGTCCCTGATTCTCCTCGGTGATGCGAAGGAAGCGTCCGCGGTCGTTCTCGCGGACCTCGAGGCGGAAGAATTTTCTCTCGACCTGCAGTTCCCTGCTCCCGAGCACATTGTCCTGGGAATACTGGCGGTAGGCGTTGGAATAGGATGACTGGTTTTCTTCGTACATGGATGAAGCTTTTTAAAATTCCGGAAGTCTAAAATCAATCGTTTAAGCTGGAGGCCAAGCAATCCGCATTGGAACGAACAAGGCTCCCGGAAGTAGTTGCTTCGGGAGCCTTGGCTTGAAGATTCTGCCGCACGAATGCGGCGAAGTGTGATGGGAGCCGACGCGGCCCCGATGTCCTTTTAGGACTTGTAACGCAACCGCTTCTTATGGCGGTTCAGCTTCATGCGCTTGCGGCGCTTGTGCTTCGCGATCTTGGCTTTGCGTTTCTTTTTGATTGATCCCATCGGACTATGTTCGGTTCTGGACTACTTGCGTAGAGTGCTAGGTCTGAGTGTCTTAGTAGACGACTTTGTTCAGGGGGTATTCGATGATGCCTTCGGCACCGAGTGACTTCAGTTGCGGTATGATCTCCCGGACGATTTTCTCGTCGATGACGGTCTCCACAGCCACCCAGTCGTTTTGGGCCAGAGGCGAAACGGTAGGATTGCGGAGAGCGGGTAGCGCGTCGAGGAGATTCTGCAACTTTGTCCGTGGCAGGTTCATTTTCAGACCCACCTTGTCGCGAGCAGTGAGGGCGCCCACGAGCAGGAGAGCAATGCGCTCCATCTTCTCGCGCTTCCACTTGTCGGCAACGGCGGCCTTGCCGGCCACAAAGACGGGATAGGACTCAATGATGGTCTCGAGGATCCGGAGCTTGTTGGCGCGGAGGGAGGAGCCCGTCTCGGTGATGTCAACGATGGCATCGACCAGATCAGGGACCTTGACCTCGGTGGCACCCCACGAAAACTCAAGATCGGCCTTCACTCCCTTGCTCTCGAAGTAACGGCGGGTCAAACCGACCGCCTCGGTGGCGATGCGCTTTCCCTCGAGATCCTTAACGGACTTGTAAGGAGAATCCTCGGGAACGGCGATGACCCAGCGGGTGGGATTGGCGGTTGCCTTGCTGTAGGGAAGCTCGGCGAGGATCTCGACCTCGGAACCGTTCTCCTCGACCCAGTCGCGGCCGGTGATGCCGCAATCCAGAAAGCCTCCCTCGACATAGCGGCTGATCTCCTGGGCGCGGAGCATACGGAGCCTGAGCTCCGAATCATCCACGAGGGGACGGTAGGAGCGGCTGGTTCCGGAGATGGAGTATCCCGCGCGCTTGAAGAGCGCGAGGGTTGCTTCCATAAGACTGCCGGAAGGAAGGCCAAAAGTGAGGATAGGTTCCGCCATAAGAGAAAGGGGGGAGACTATAGGGCTTTTACCCTCCGTGGGGACAAGCCAAAAAGAGCCTGCACCCGTACCGGAGCGTGCCGAGAGGTCCCGATCAGGCCGTCAGCAGCGCCGCTCCAAAGACGCCGGCACTGTCACCAAGGGCCGGACGCAGCAGCGGGGTGTCAAAGCGGTCGTTGAAGAGATGCTTCTGCACGGCGGCCCGCGTCTCCGGGGTGTAAAGAAGGTCTAGGTTGCCGACTCCTCCTCCGATCACGATGGCATCGGGATCGAGGATATTGACGACGGCCCCGAGTGCCTCGGCGAATTTTCCACGCAGCCTCTCCAGCGTTGCCACGGCATCGGCCTCTGCCGAAGCCGCGAGTTTAACGATCTCGGGAAGCCTCAGGAACTTTCCGCTACGGGACGCAAAGTATTTCTCGAGCGCCGGGCCCGCGCAGACCGTTTCAAGGCATCCCTGCCGCCCGCAGTAGCAGGGGGTCTCTTCACCGCGGAGGGGATTGTGGCCCCACTCACCGCAGATCCCGTGAGGACCGACGAGGATTTCTTCCCCCACCACGATCCCTCCACCGACGCCGGTACCAAGGATGATCCCGAAGACGGTCTTGTGTCCCTTGGCCGCACCGAGCGTCGCCTCGGCAAGTGCGCAGCAGTTTGCGTCATTCGCCAGGAGCACCTCGCAGCCGAGCATAAGGGAGAGATCGGTGGCGAGCGACTTGCCGTTGAGACAGAGGGTGTTCGAATTCTTCATCAGTCCGTTCATGGGTACGGTGACTCCCGGGGTCCCTACCCCTATTCGCTTGGGACGAGGAAGGCCGGAGACCTCGCAGAGCTGACTGACCAGCAGCGAAATCTGCCCGAGGATGTGCTCGTAACCTTGGGCCGCTTCGGTCGGAATGCGGAGACGATGGAGGGCCCTCGAGGGATTGGCCGGATCCATGATGGCACACTCGACTTTGGTCCCTCCGAGATCGATCCCCCAGAGGGGCGCGGAAGTGCGTGACGCGGTCATCAAGATCTATGGACTATCGGTCGCTGTCGCGGCGCGCAAGCAGGAGGTAAACGAGGTTGCCCACGGCGGCGACAAAGGCGGCCACATAGGTAAGCGCGGCGGCGTTCAGGACGGCGTTGACGCCGGAGGCCTCCTCCCCGGGACCGATGATCCCCATCTGCTGCAGGATCGACTTGGCCCGATTGGAGGCATCGAATTCGACCGGCAGGGTGATGAGCTGGAAAACCATCAACACCGCGTAGCAGGCGATGCCGACGGTGATGAGACCCGTCATGTGGAAGAAGAAGCCGCCGAGGATCACGAAGGGAAGGATCTGCGAGGCGAACTGTGTGGCCGGGACAATCTGCATCCGGAGATTCAGCGGAGCATAGTTTTTCTGGTGCTGAAGGGCATGACCGCATTCATGCGCTGCAATACCGACCGAGGCGATGGAGGAGTCGTTGTAGACATCAGTGGAGAGGCAGAGCCTCTTGTCGGTCGGATCGTAGTGATCCCCAAGCATCCCGTTGATCTCGACGACCTCGACATCGTTGATCCCCGCGTTCAAAAGAATCCGCCGCGCGGCATCGGCTCCGGTGATGCCCGAAGCAGCGGGGACCCTCTTGTAGGTATTGAAGGCCGAAGTCACACGGAACTGGGCCCAGAAGCCGAAGGCGAGCGGGACACCAATCAGGAGAAGGTAGAGTTCAAAGGTCATGGGAGAAAATTAATATGGAACTCAGGAAATCAGGAATCCATGACCGCTTCATCGCAAGGTTTCAGCCAAAACTTTTGGGCAGCTCCCTTTGATCTTTTCCTTCTTGAGTTCATGAGTTCCACATTCATTCACTCGGGCTCTTGCTAAATCTCCAAAGGCTTGGCGATCCGGCTGATCAGCTTGTGACCCTTGGTCGTGATCAGAGCAACATCCTCGTGGCGGACACCTCCCACCCCCGGAATATAGAGTCCCGGCTCGATGGTGAAAACCTGCCCTGCCTTCAGCTTTCCCGCTCCGAAGCGTGGCGCCTCATGCAGGTCGAGTCCGAGCCCATGGCCGGTCCCGTGGAAAAATCCGCTCCAGCGGCCCCCCGTGCCATCCTTGGCAACACCGACCCGCTCGGTGGGATAGCCGTTGTCGGTGAAGAACTGGGTCACCTCCCGGTGGATCGCCCCGCCATCCGCCGCGACGCGAAGCGAACCGAGGGCAAGCTTCTGACCGAGCAGGCAAATCTCCCAGAGACGGGTCTGTGCTTCGGTGGCTTTGCCTCGGACCACGGTTCGGGTGAGGTCGCCGTAATAGCCGCTCACAGCATCACGGGGAAAGAGGTCGAGAATGATAAGTTCATTTCCTCTCAGCGGGCCATGGCCGCGCTCATGCGGGTCACACGCCTGCTCGCCGCACGCCACAATGGAATTCCCGGCCGGGATTCCCCCGGCACGCAGAATCGCCGACTCGATCTCGATGCGAAGGCGCTCCGAAGTAAGAACTGCCCCGCCCCAGCGCAGCACCCTACTCTTACCGATGCTCGACGCGCGCAACACCTCGAAGGCCCGCTCCATGCCGCACTCCGTGATCCGCGTGGCGCGGGTCATGAGCCGGACCTCCTCCGGTGTCTTGATCTGTCTCTCTGGACGGAACATCCCGGCGACAGGCTCGACCATGATGCCGTGTCCTTCCAGTTCGCGGGCCAGCCCGAGGGGGAAATCCGATGGGACCAGCGGGCGGGTGCCACCCCGTGCTTTCAGGAAGGCGGCCGTGACCTCGAGGGAGGAGGGCTTGGTTCCCGATTTCCGGGCGAGCCTCTTTTCCAACTCGCTCGAGGAGACCACCTCATCGACGCGTGCCTCACGCCTTCCCCGGTCATACTCCAGATCACTCAGTAGGATCGCGGTGCGGCCCCTGCTCTGCAGATAGACAAAGGCATCGGGGGCACGGAATCCCGTGGCATGCAGCATGTCGGCTCCCTGTTCGCTCTCAGCGATGATGAGTCGGGCACGGACGTTCTTCTTGGTCATGCCTTCTATCGATGGCGTGAAGTCCCCCGACCGGGCAACCAGAAAGGGGGTGGAAATTTTTCTTCAAAAAAGATCTTGCCGTGGCGACGAATCCCCCTATCCTCTCCCCTCCCTATGGCAAAGACTTCATGGCTTCAAAGAGACAAACGCAAACGCGAGACCGTCGCTAAGTGGGCGGAACTCCGTGCCGAGCTCAAGGCAAAGAAGGACTACATCGGCCTGAGCCAGCTTCCCCGCAATGCCAGCCCCGTCCGCCTTGTGAACCGCTGCCAGGTCTCCGGACGTCGCCGTGCTTTCCTTCGCCGCTTCAAGATCTCGCGTATCACCTTCCGCGAAATGGCCACCAACGGCCTGATCCCCGGAGTTACCAAGTCCAGCTGGTAAAAGAGTCCCATTGGACGTCGCCTGCTCCGCAGGTGGAGTCGTCAGGATTCTCACTCGTCAGAATGGTCACCGGAATGATAACGAAGGTTCCCTCCCCGATGACCCCTTTCTTCATCGCGATCCCACGCACCGTTGCGATGGGTATCGCCTCGTTCGTACCCGCCGTTTCCGGCTGCTGCCGTCGCGCCAACTGAGATCCCCATGTTGTTCGTCGCTGCCATCATGGCGGTGGCGGCAGGGGATCCAGCCCATCTGCCAGCCACCCAATGGGAATCCGGGGAAGTCATTTTCCTCCGGCTGCTGGCGATCTTTGCCCTGGTTTTGCTAAACGGATTCTTCGTCGCCTCGGAGCTGGCCATCGTCAAGGTACGGGGCAGCCAGCTCGACACCCTGATCGATCAGGGGGATTCACGAGCCAAGGTGACAAAGCATATCACCAGCCACCTGGAAGCCTATATCTCCGCGACCCAACTCGGAATCACCCTTGCGAGTCTCGGACTCGGCTGGCTGGGCGAGCCCTTCCTCGCCCACATGATCGAGCCGCTTTTCCTCCTGCTTGGGATCAGCTCGGCGGCCCTGACCACGACGATCTCGTTCGTGATCGCATTTTTCCTCATCACCTTCCTGCACATCGTGCTGGGAGAACTGGCGCCCAAGTCCCTCGCTATCCGCAAGCCGGTCGAGCTGGCTCTCTGGCTGAGCCCACCGCTGGGGCTTTTTTACTCACTCTTCCGCCCGATCATCGGCCTCCTGAACCGTTCGGCAAATTTCCTGCTCCGCCATGTCTTCCGGGTCGAACCGCCCGAAGATTCCGAGCGCGCCCTCACCAACGAGGAACTGCGCGTGATCCTGACCGAAAGCCGCGAGGCTGAGGAGGTTTCCCTTCTCGGCGAACAGCTGGCCGTGAACGCGCTCGATCTGCGCCACCGCGTGGTGCGCGACATCATGACTCCGCGCAGCGATGTCATCCTGATGGATCTCGAGGAGCCGTTTGATGCGGAATTGAAGAAGGCCATCGACTCCCGCCACACCCGATTCCCCCTCTGCAACGGAGCTCTCGACGAATCCGTTGGCCTCGTACACATCAAGGATCTGCTTGGGGTCGTTCATTCCGGCACAAAGGAACTGAAGGGCATCCAGCGCCCGATCCATCATGTGTCGGAAATGATGCCTCTGGAGAAGCTTCTCAACTACTTTCTGGGCAAGCATGCCCATCTTGCGATCGCTGTCGACGAGTACGGAGGCGCTGTCGGCATCGTCACCCTCGACAACGTGCTTGAGGAGTTGGTCGGCTCGATTCATGACGAGTTCGATACCAAGGAGGAGGAAATCACCAATATCCGCGACGGTGAGTTCAACGCCGAGGGAACCCTGGCCCTCCATGATCTGGCCGAAGAGACCGGCCTCAAGTTTGAGGAGACCGAGGTCAGTACCATCGGCGGCTATGTCACCCAGCTCCTGGGCCATCTGCCGGTGAAGGGAGAGAGTGTCGCCATCGGCGACTATGTCGTGACCGTGAAGGAGACCGACGGCCGCAGGATCCTTGAGCTGAATTTCAAAAGGCCCGTCGTCCCCGCCGGAAAGGATTAACGCACCGGTCGCGCGCTTTTGCCGGCTCAACCAATTGTTTTGGTGCCAGATTTCCCGCGGGATCATAATCTCAAGCGGATGGTTTCTTCCTCCCAAAAGTCCGGCAAAACGCAGAGCGGAGGGATCGGTCTGATCACCTGCCTCTCGCTGGTCACTGCAACGATGGTGGGAACGGGCGTCTACACGAGTCTCGGATTCCAGTTGCTTGATCTCCGGAGCGGTTTCTCCATCCTTGTCCTCTGGGCACTGGGCGGCGCCATCTCTCTCTGCGGAGCCCTTTCCTACGCGGAACTTGCGGCACAAATTCCGCGCTCCGGCGGCGAATACACCTACCTCTCCGAAATCTATCATCCTGCGGTGGGATTCATGGCGGGATTCGTATCGCTGATCGCAGGTTTCGCGGCGCCGATCGCCATCGCGGCGATTGCCTTTGGAACCTACCTTCATGCGGCTCTTCCGGCCTGCCCTGCACACGTCTCCTCGTTCCTCGCAGTGCTCCTCCTCTCCGCAGGACATTTGCGAACCCTCCGGTTCAGCAGCATGACCCAGAACGCCATGACGGCGTTGAAGTTTCTGCTGATCGGCCTGTTTCTGCTGATCGGCCTCTGGAACATCCTCTCTCATCCCGACTCTGTGCGTCTTTTTTCCCTGAGGCATGATACATTGAGTGAGTTGCTCCGCCCTGATGCGGGGATTGCGCTCCTTTTTGTGCTCTATGCCTACTCCGGGTGGAATGCCTCTTCCTATCTTGCCGGAGAGGTCCGTGATTCCCAGCGGACGGTGGGACGATCACTGATACTCGGCACGGCCCTGGTAACACTCCTCTATGTGATGCTGAACGGCATCTTTCTGACATCGGCCCCGGCGGCGGAACTGCGCGGCGTTCTGAATGTGGGGAGCATCGCTGCCAATCACCTGATTGGACCGGTGGGTGGGTGCATCATGTCGGGCATGATCGCCCTGGGGTTGCTCGCCTCGATCAGCGCGATGATCTGGGCCGGTCCGCGCGTGACCCAGCGCATCGGTCAGGATCATGCACTCTTCGCACCACTGGGAAAAACAACACGCGGAGGAATTCCTGTGCGGGCTACGCTTCTGCAGATGGCGATCATCCTGATAATGATCGCCACCGGATCCTTTGAATCGGTGCTGCTCTACTCGCAGACACCGCTCCTCCTCTGCCTCATTCTGGGAGTGGGTGGCATCATCGTGCTGCGCCTTCGTCGGCTCAATCGGGGCGGTTTTCATTGTCCTCTCTACCCGTTGCCACCGCTTGTTTTTATTCTCTGCACCACGGCGGGTCTCGTCTACTCGGCCTGTAGCAAACCATGGATTGCCCTCGCGGGGATCCTAACCATGATGATCCCTCTGGTGATTTATCCTTGGATCGAACGCCTCACCCAACGAAAGCCATGACGTCACGCGCTGCGATCCTCTTTTTCCTGGGTTGCCTGCTTGCCGAGCCACTCGGCGCCTTGCCTCAGGCTTCCACGCCGGAGGAGCAGGCCGAATTCCTGGCAGGCATCGAGCTTCCCAAAAACAGCGTCCTCCACCCCCTGCAGGGATCACCCGAGTACCTGCACCACCAGCAGAAGCTTCTGGGAGAGTGGGGTTTTTGCCGCCAGGTCCGGTACGATGCGATGCAAGCTTGGGGGAGGGCACATTTGGCCGGATATCCCGCCTCGCGGGGAATCCTCCGCTATCTTTTTGGTGGCCCCGATTTTCTCAACGCCTACGCCTTTTTTCCAGAAACACGGGTGATGGTGCTGGGTGGGCTCGAACCGGTCGGAGCGGTTCCTCCTCCCGAGGCACTCGATCCGGGTGCTCTTGGCGCGGCTCTCAAGGCACTGGGTGAAGCTCTTCACACATCCCTCTTCTGTGGCTACTTCATCACCAGCGAGATGAAGCCTCAGCTTGTGCAGGGGTCATTCCAGGGTGTTCTTCCGGTGCTCTACACGGAGCTTGCCTTGACCGGAAATATCATCCGCTCCGTGCAGATGGTGAGGCCCTTCGGCTCCCCTGGCGTGGAGATCATCTACCAGCAACAGGGGGGCCAACAGCAAACGCTCTATTACTTTCAGGCCGATCTCTCCAACGGAAAGGAATGCAGGAATTTCCTGCAATGGCTCAACGATCTCGGCCCCGGAGCTTCCTACCTCAAAGCCGCATCGTATCTCCTGCCACTCGAGTGGTTTTCCGAAACACGCAACTTCCTCCTGAAAACCTCGGACCTGATCCTGCAGGATGATTCCGGCCTGCCCTTCCGCTCATTCCTGCCCGGCACATGGCATCTCCAGCTTTACGGGATCTACACCGATCCTCTCCCGATCTTTCATCTCCACCGGGATCAGGAACTCGATGCGGCCTATCATTCGGGGAACTATGCGGGTCCGCTTTCCTTCGGTGCCGGCTATCATGTGAACGGCAACGATGCGAACCTGCTGCTCGCCATCCGTGATCATGGGCTGCCGTACCTGCCTCCGACACCGCTTGCCATGACTTCCGCCGTTGTTGTTCCTCAGGCTGCACCCACTCCCAAAGCCACACCGATCCTGATTCGCAAGGCTCTCCCGATTCCGATCCGCAAGGCCATTCCCGTAAAGACTCCGAAGCCGAAGAGAACACCCGGGCCTCCACCCCTGGAGCAAGCAGTTCCTATTGTCCCGCCGGTTGTGATCCCCGTCGTGCGGCACACCTCATACCCATCGCCTCTTGGGCCAACACCGCCTTCCGTGGCTATTCCATCACCTGCTCAGGCACCTCTTGCCGTACCTTCCCAGACACCTGCCCCGCTCCCCGTAGAAACACCTTCTTCCACACCGCTTCCAACACCCCTTGCAACGGTGACCTCGGAAACTCCAGCCACACCCGCACCGCCGGCAACAGCCCCCGTACCTCTGCCGGAACCCACGGCGACCGCGCTCGCCTTACCGACTGCGTCTCCTGAGACCACTCCGCAGTCCATTCCCCCGGAAACGCCTCAGCCCCCGATCCCGACCACCTCGGGGGGAAAGCCGATCGACTGATCAGCCACGCAACCTGGACGCGATCACGATCACGACGAAAAGCAGGCCGATTACCGCGTTCGTTTCGAAGAACGCGGTGTTGATCTTGGCGAGATCTAACGATCGGGCGATGCGATGCTCGTATATCAAGAGCATGGGAACGAGGATCAATCCCAAGAAATAAATCGCGTCCAAATGCGCGGAGATACCGAAAAAAACAAGGGAGAGCAGCATCAGCAGATGCAGCAATCCGGCGAGTGAAAGCGCCCCCGGAACCCCGAGCCAGACCACCATCGAGTGCAGTCCCTCGCGGCGGTCAGTCTCCACATCCTGCGTCGCATAGATGATGTCGAATCCAGCGACCCAGCAGAGGACCCCTGCGGCGAGGATGATCGGAGGCCACGCAAAGGATCCCGTCACGGCAAGCCACGCTCCCACCGGCGAGACGGAGAGCGCCAACCCGAGAAAGAACTGTGCCGCATGGGTGAAGCGCTTCGTGAGTGAGTAGAAGAAGACGAGTGCGAGCGCGAGCGGTGAGAGGAGGAAGCAGAGAGGGTTGATCAGCGCCGTCGTCGCAATGAAGAGAGAGCTGCTGATAAGCCAAGCGACGATCGCTCCACTCTTACTGAACAATCGGTGCCGTCCCTCGGTGCGCGGGTTACGCTTGTCGATCTCCCAGTCGGTGATCCGGTTGAAGGTCATGGCCGCCGTGCGGGCGAAGACCATGCAAAGGAGAATCAACCCGAAGATTCTCCAGCCCGGCCACCCGTGATGATCCGACCAAGCCGCAACCACCATCGAACCGAGTGCAAAAGGCAGGGCAAAGACCGTGTGCGAAAAACGAATGAATGTAAGGAACCTACCGAGCTGATTCATGGAGTTTTTATCGGGAGTTGCCGAAACGATCCGTCTCTTTTCAGGCACCGATGTCGCGGCGAAGCTGCTTCCCCTCGAAGGTTATCTTATCAGCGGCGGCGTAAGCCTTCCTCCGCGCCTCCTCAAGCGTGGCACCGAGTGCGGTGACGCCAAGGACGCGTCCGCCGTTCGTTACCACCTGACCATCCTTGCTGGATGTGCCGGCATGGAAGACAACCACATCCTGATCGGCCGAGGCCGCCTCGATTCCAGTGATCTCCTTCCCCTTCTCGATAGCCCCGGGATAGCCGCCGGAGGCAAGCACGATGCAGACCGCCGCTCGGTCGTCCCAGAGGGGTTGCGCCTCGGCCAGTTTTCCATCAATCGTCGCCTCAATCAGATCGAGAAGATCACTCTTGAGCCGACGCATCAGTGACTGGGTCTCCGGATCACCAAAGCGACAGTTGAACTCCAATACCTTCGGCCCGTTCGGGGTCATCATCAGCCCCGGGAAGAGCATTCCTTGAAAAGGAAGGCCGTCGGCGGCCAGTCCTTTGATGAATGGCTCGAGGACCTCGCGATGGGCACGTTCACGCATCGCTTCATCAAGAACACGGGAGGGACTGATTGTTCCCATGCCGCCGGTGTTGAGTCCCTGATCACCATCAAGGGCACGCTTATGGTCCTTGGCATCAGGAAAGAGAATGTAGTTTTTCCCGTCGATCAGCGCGTGGAGGGAACACTCGGGGCCCGTGAGAAACTCCTCAATGACCACGGTGTTACCCGCATCACCAAAGACCTTCTCGACCATGATTTCCCGGATGGCCGCCTCGGCCTCTTCCAGTTTCTGGGCGATCACCACCCCCTTGCCAAGTGCAAGACCGTCGGCCTTCACGACCAGCGGATAGCTTGCCGCATGGCAGTGGGCCAACGCGGCTTCCGCATCCGAAAAGGTGGCCGATCCCGCCGTCGGAATCCCGTGGCGTATCATGAACTCCTTGGCAAACGACTTTGACGACTCCAGGCGGGCTGCCGCCGCGACCGGGCCGAAGATACGCAGGCCTTCTTCCCGGAAAAGATCAACAATGCCGGCGGCGAGGGGATCATCCGGGCCGACGATGGTAAGATCGACCTGCTGCGCCTTGGCCAGAGCAACCAGTCCGGGCAGATCGTTAGCCGCTACCGGATGATTCGTGGCGATTTCCGCGGTTCCAGCATTTCCAGGAGCGCAGAGAAGCCGGGACACGCGGGGACTTTGCGATAGCTTCCAGAGAAGGGCATGCTCACGTCCGCCCGATCCAATCACGAGAATGTTCATCGGGGAAAGATGAATGGGGGGCCCGCCTTCTGTCGAGATCGACGGAATTCTTATTGATGCTCCAGCGGATGCCGGACATCGGGCAGCACGGCACCCGCAGAGACCTCGATCTCACGTTCCTGTCCGAGCATATTCAGCAGGATGGCGACGCGCTCCCGAGCAGGCAGCACGCGCGTGACGAGGGCTCGGATTCCCAGAAAGGGGCCCTCGATTACTTTGACTTCCTCCCCCTCCTTGATTTCGGAAGCGATCTCCACGGTCTCTCCGTCGGCCACATATTGGCGAAGATCGGCGATGATCAATTCATCAAGAATGGCGGGATGGCCGCCGAAGCAGAGCGTCTTCGCAACGCCACTGGTCGCGGCGATCCGGCGGTAGAGTTCTGGGTAGACAAAGCGGGCAAAGAGATAGCCTGGGAACATCGCCTCATTCACCCAAGCCACGCCGGTGGCTCGTGCCCGCTTGAAGCGGATTTTCGGACAGAAGACCTCGATCCCCAGCTCGCTGCGGAGCAGGCGCGTCGCAATTCCCTCCTGTTTCGGCTTTGCTTTCACGCAATACCAAAGCAGCTCTTCCGGGAAGACGAGGGGGGGGGAGTCTCGATCGGACACCCGGTGATGCTGCCACGATCCCTTCGGTTCGGCAATGGGTGGGGGTCGGGTTATGTGACAAAAATGTGACATCGGCCCTCTTGGCTCCGGAGAGCCGGGCCGTTAAATCACTTTCTGTGAACGACGAAGCCGCCATCCACTACAGGAGCGTCTGGATCTCGGATGTCCATCTTGGCACGCGCGGCAGTCAGGCGGCGGCCCTCCTTGGATTCCTGAGAACGTTTGAATGCAACACCCTCTATGTCGTCGGCGACCTGATCGATATCTGGGCCATGAAGCGCGGCGTCTTCTGGACACAGGAGCACAGCGATGTGATCCAAAAAATCCTCCGCAAGGGCCGCAAGGGCTCGAAGGTCATCTATATCCCCGGGAACCATGATGAGCGGATCACCGATTTCACGGGTGACTACGCGAACGTTCATATCCAGTCGCGCGCTTTCCATACCACGGTCGACGGTCGCTGTCTCCTCGTTGCCCACGGCCATGAGCTCGACACGGTCGTGCAGAACATGGGTTGGTTGGCCCACGTCGGGGATGTTGGTTATCACATCCTGATGCAGTTGAACGGCACCGTGAATTTTTTCCGGCGGATCTTCGGCCGAGGCCACTGGTCCCTGAGCGCCTACGTGAAAGCCAAGGTGAAGAATGTCGTGAACTTCATCGGCGGATTCGAGGAGTCGATGGTGCATTTCGCCTCCGACGCGAAGGCACAGGGCATCATTTGCGGACACATTCACACCGCTGCGATCCGCAAGATCAAGGGACTCGACTACTATAATACCGGCGACTGGGTGGAGAGCCGCACGGCCTTGGTCGAGGAAATGAACGGCCAGCTGAAAATCCTCCAGTTCACGCACACAGGGGAGCTTCTCCGAACCCTTGCAGTCTGCGGAGCGAGGGAGCAACAACCGGAAACCACCCGCTCACCGCTAAGGGAAGAGTTTCCGGCCGAGGCAGTCGCGGTATAGGCCAGCTTCCGGCGACCGGCCAAAAAAACTGGCGGGATAGCCCTTCCGGGCTTAATTAGGAAGGCTCTCCGATGACCATTTGCCTGCTCAAATCCAAGATCCACCGCGCCTCTGTCACCGGGGCTTCCGTCGACTACGAGGGAAGCCTCACCATCGCCTCAGACCTGGCCCAGCGCGTGGGCCTGCGCCCCTACGAAAAAATCCTCGTGGGTAACATGGGCAATGGCGAACGCTTCGAGACCTATGTGATCTACGGGTCGCACGGATCAGGAGCCATCGAGCTTAACGGTGCCACCGCCCACCTTGGCAAAATCGGCGACCGCCTCACCATCATGTCCTACGCATGGCTCTCCGAGGAGGAGGCCGCGAGGCACAAGCCCTCCGTGATTCTTCTCGACGAGAAAAATACCGTGATCAGAGCCTAGTACGGTTTAAATAACTCGAATCCTGGGAAAAAACGGCGGGGGCGAATCGCGGGCCCGCGGGATAAACTCGCTCCGGCATCCCCGGGAGTGCTATCGGAGTTTCATGCAACCCGTGCTCCGCGACCCCTCCCTCCTGAAACATCAGGCTTATGCCTCGGGCCAATGGTACGATGCCGAGGGAGGTGCGGTGCTGGAGGTGCGCGATCCTGCCGACGGCGAACTGCTGGGAAGCGTTCCCGACCTCTCCTGCGCGGAAGTGGACCGGGCGATCGCGGCTGCAGCGCAGGCCATGGAGGTCTGGAAAAGGGAGCCTGCCCATGTTCGATCACAGATCCTGCGGCGCTGGCACGAACTGTTCGTGGCAAATACCGAGGACCTTGCCGCGATTCTCACCGCCGAGCAGGGCAAGCCACTGGCTGAGGCACGCGGAGAGATCGCCTACGCCGCGGCCTATCTGGAAGGGTTTGCCTCCGAGGCCACCCGTATTGACGGGGAGATCCTCCCAGGCCCCTCGTCCGATCGCCGGATCCTCGTGCTGAAGGAACCCGTCGGCGTCTGTGCTGCGATCACTCCGTGGAACTTTCCCCAGGCCATGGTCACCCGGAAGATTGCACCGGCCCTCGCCGCCGGGTGCGCGATCCTTTTGAAACCCGCATCCCAAACCCCATTCTCGGCACTGGCACTTGCTGAGTTGGCTCTACGCGCGGGCCTTCCTCCCGGACTCTTTTCTGTCGTCACCGGGAAGGCGTCGACCATTGGTTCCTCACTCACCACAAGTCCGGTCATCAGGAAGCTCAGCTTCACCGGATCGACCGAGGTCGGAAAACTGCTGATCCGGGACTGCGCCACCACCGTAAAACGGGTCACCATGGAACTCGGGGGGAATGCCCCTTTCCTCGTTTTTGAGGATGCTGATCTTGAGGCGGCCGTCGAGGGACTCATGATCTCGAAGTTCCGAGGGAGCGGCCAGACCTGCATCTGTGCCAACCGGATACTGGTCGATGTGCGCGTGGCGGACCGCTTCACGGCAATCCTCGGGGCGGCGATTGAAAAACTCCGGATTGGTCCCGGGACGCATCCGGAGACGACCCAGGGACCGCTGATCGACCAGACGGCGGTCGAAAAAATCGAGCGCCTGATTGCCGATGCCGTTGCGAAGGGTGCCGCGGTTCTCATCGGCGGCAAACGCCATGCCTTGGGAGGAACTTTCTTTGAGCCCACCATTCTCACCGCATGCAACAGCTCGATGGGGGTAGCGCGTGAGGAGATCTTTGGTCCCGTCGCGCCGATCTTCACCTTTGAGGGCGAGGCCCAAGCAATCGCGGCGGCGAATGCCACGGAGTTCGGTCTTGCCGCTTATTTCTACAGCCGTGATCTGGCTCGTGTCTGGCGTGTCGCCGAGGCGCTGGAATGCGGAATGGTGGGGGTGAACACAGGGGTTATTTCCAATGCAACGGCCCCCTTCGGCGGGACCAAGGAATCCGGCTACGGCCGCGAGGGATCACGGCACGGTATCAACGACTATCTCTCGCTGAAGTACGTTTGCGTGGCGGGTCTGTGACTCCGCCGAATCTCTAAAGCGCAATCCCGAGACTGGCCAGGGTCTTCAAATCAAGGCGACCGCTGACCGGCAGGTTATTGTCTGCCTGAAACTGCTGCACCGCCTGTGCCGTGGCGGGGCCGTAATTCCCATCCACAGGGCCATGATAGTAACCGAGGCCTGCAAGCTTCGCCTGGGCCTTGGCCAGCGGACCGCTGGGAGGCGTAACAGGTGCCTGCTCTTCCACAATCTTGGTTGTCCTCTCCACAACCATCGGCTGAATCTGGGGTTGGGGCACCGGCGGATAGTAGGGAGCTGCATAGACAGGTGCCGGATAAACCGGCGCTGCATACGAGGCCGCCACCACGGGAGCGGCAACTGTTGCGGCCGCGCCGAGACCGAACATCGTCCAACCCAATCCATTCGGAATTCCGGTACCGTACCAGCCTCCATAGCCTCCCCAATATCCTCCGCGATAACCCCCCCAGCAGCCTCCCCGGTATCCACCCCAACCTCCGTAGCCGTACGGATAAGCCTGCACGGTGGGTGCAATGCTTGCGGTGATGATCAGGGCCATCAAACTGATGGCCAGGATTCGGGAAGTTCTCATGAGAGGATGGATTCGGTGAATCCACTCCTACAATACCCCCCGGTCCTACCAATGCAAAAATTCATTTCCCTAGATTAAAAATCCCGGGGGTAGGACACGCTGCGTCGCGAACACTTGGTAGTGTTGGCTCATGAAAGCACTCCTAAGCCTCCTTTCGGTCACGATTCTCACACGCCCCGCCGCACCGATCTTTGTGGAGCAGCTCCAGCTCCCCCTGGTGGTCACTTCCAGGCGTGGGCGCCAAAGGCGGTAAGAATCGAAAATCCGATCGTCCAGGGAATGATCCCCAGAGAAATCGCCAACTGAATCCTCCGGGGAGGTTCTCCGAGAGCGAGGGCGATCACGGCCGTCGCCTGCGGACCGACGCTCACCGGCGCGATCAGTGCCAACCCCCAAATTCCGAAGCGGTGCCAGATTTTCCAGAAGAGCTTGGTGGGATCCGGCGTGGGATCAATCTTCAGCTTCCGGGTAAGCCATTCGCGCAGTGGCGCCCCCGCCACCAAGACAACGCTTCCTCCCGCAGAGTAGCCGAGCCATGCCGCCAAGGCCGCCAGCCAAAGGGGCGCATGAGACGCGACCCCGGCGGGAATGGCTCCGATGAAATAGAAAAAACCCAGTCCGAATGAGGTAAGAATACCCGTGATCATCGTTTAAGCAGCATTCGCGGGACCTTCATCCCCCGGATCATCCAGTGGGCGGCGGTGCTTCAGCAACATTCCCACAACCAGCACGATGGCCACGCCAGCAGCAGGCACGCCCTTCTCCAGGATGGGTGCTTGGGAAGTCACCCACCCATGCATTGCGGAATCCCCGATGGCCATTTCTCCGGAAACCCAGCCGAGCAGACCCGCGCCCAGCGTGACAATGATTGGAAAGCTTTTCATCAGCCTCATCAAGGCGGTTGCTCCGAACACAATCAGCGGAATGCTAAGCATCAGTCCGATGGCCAGCAGGAGCAGGTTGCCCTTTGCGGCACCGGCCACGGCAATGACATTGTCGAGACTCATCACGACATCCGCCGTGACGATGACCTTGATGGCGTCCAGCAGGTGGCTGCTCGCAGCAATCCCGTTCTTCCCCTCATCAGGAAGAAGAAGCTTCACGCCGATCCACAGCAACAAAAGTGATCCTGCAAGCTTCAGCCATGGCAATGCGAGTAACTGGACAGCAAAGAGGGTTAGGATGATACGCAACACCACGGCGACGCCCGAACCCCAGAGAATTGCAGCTTTCTGCTGTTCCGGGGAGAGCGACCTTGCGGCCAGTGCAATCACCACCGCATTGTCTCCGGAGAGGACGATGTTAATGCCGATGATTTGAAGCAGGGGAAGCCAGAATTCCTGAACGGCAAAGGAAGTAGCGATCATAAGTTGATTCCGGGAAGGGCATGGATTCCGACGGGCACGGATGGGAAGGTAGGTAGCGCACTCCGGAACTGCACGCCATTTTCGGAGTGCATGGTCTCCAACTGGACTTTCTCCCTCGAAATTGTCCAAATGATACCTGAGTTCTCCCACCGCATGACACCATCCCAACCCCATGTTTCAAACCGGACTGCTGGACGTCCCTGGACAAGACGGTGGCCATGGTTGCTCTCAGGGGCCCTAGTGGCCGCATGCCTGGTCCTGTGGTTTTCACCGCCCCTGTTTGTCCCGACAGTACTTCGTCTCGCCTATGCGGTTAACGGGGTTCATCCGGAAAGGATCATGGTCAACGGGCATCTCTGGGATTACCTCTCAGGTGGAAAAACAACCGATCCCCCGATCCTGATGCTCCACGGTTTCGGATCAGACAGGGAATCCCAGATGAGCATGATGCCCTGGCTTCACGACAAACACTTCTGCATCGCCCCGGACCTGCCCGGTTTCGGTCGTAATGGCTACGGCCCGGCACAAGCCTTCACTCCGGATTTCTATGTTGCCGAGCTGACAGCCTTTGCCGATGCCCTGGGATTAGGCAAATTCGACCTGGTCGGTACCAGCATGGGCGGCGCCCTCGCGGCCTACTTCGCTGCAAAACATCCCGAGCGAGTCAACAGGCTAGTCCTGCTTTCCCCGGCAGGCCTCGAGTCAGAGCAAAAAAACTACTTTATGAGGGAGGTCGATCGGGGTGGAAAGCCTCTGGTGATCAGGAACGAAAGCGACTTTGACCGCGTGGTCGATCTCGCCTTTGACCGAAACCCCTATGTTCCCTGGCAGTTCCGCAGGTGGTATGTCGACCGGGCCGTCAGACAGCAGGCCGACACGATGGAGGTCATCAGGGGAATGGAGACCTTCCTCCGGAAAGGCCTGACCGATGTTCTGCCCTCCATCCAATGTCCCACACTGGTCATCTGGGGCGACCGCGACGTGGTGATCGACCCCGGCCTGCTGAAATGCTTCGTCAATGGCATTCCCAATTCCAAGGGGGTTCTCATCAACGACGGGGGCCACATTGTTTCCGACGACTGCCCTGAGAAAACACGCCGAGTTATGGAGGAGTTCCTGAACGGGGAAGATACACCCTCCCTCAAACAGAACTTGATTGCCCCAACAAGAAGTCCCTCGATGCGGCGTTAAGCAGCAAGAAACCTATCGTAGCGAGAGGATCGACACCATGACGAGCAGGCGATAAAACAAGCCGTCGTACTGCGCGCAAGCGGTCTCGCACAATAAACCATGATCACCCCTTTCAGAAACAAGACCCGCGGTCTTGCTGTGCTTGCCGTCGCCGTCCTTGTAATCGCGTTGATAGCCTTCCTTTTGTTGAGAACGAAGCCGCCCGAAACGCCGTCTCCAGTGACCGTCTCCGCAGTACGTCCCGTCGTGGAGGATCTGACCTCGTTTCTGGAGGTCCC
>CAIZIQ010000109.1 GCA_903933015.1 uncultured Spartobacteria bacterium
CCATTTTCTCCGAGCCCATCCGTTCCGCGCCGATTTCACTCATGGTAGGAGTGATGCGATCAAAGTGTTCATTGATGTCCTGTGAAATAATCATTCCATCTTTAACAAGGGACATAAGTTCGTGTTTGGTCATGGTTTCTCCTTTGGGTTTAGTTATTACAGTTCGATGTTCCAGACATCACGGTCGTGACGATAGTCATCGGCCCACAAGAGTTGGATCTCATCTGAGAGGGTGATGATCGGTGTCCTTCCGTCAATGGAATCGACACCCTCGATAGCGGTTCGGTTGAAAAAACGTGAGACTTTGATCTCTTTCATAGAGTGAAGGTGGTTCCCCTCACGGAAAACATGAATGATATCGGGATCAATCGAGACAGACTTCTCACCATGGCGATTCAGGGAAAAACGTGCCGTTGCCCTGCCGGTAAGGCGGACTGGTATGCTCATGTTAAACGCACTGTTTTTCAGGACTGCGGTGGTCTGATCCGTTTTCTTGCCGGTGATTTCCAGATAGGTCATAGGTCGTTTGGCTTGGGTTGGTGTGTAGGTATGTTTCATTTGAATGTATTGAATTTTGACTTCTGCACTCCATGGGACGTGGATCCTCGAGTGTCTAGGGACAATCATGCAGAGTTGGAGTGACAGGATCTGTCGTGCACTTTTAGATCTCTTCGTGCCTAGAGAAGATTTCGGAGCTGTGTTCGGATAAAAATGATGCTTTCACCGCCTCCTTTTAGCTCTTGATCATTTTGTGACAAAATCGCTCAGCAAATGTTCCCTCAAGAGCTGGAGGAATCGGAGGACCTTCATCCAAGGCGTTTTAAATCATTAGATTCTTTTGGGTCGAAGAATCGTGTTTCATGCTGCGAATCCAATGCGACAGGAAGTAGTTTCCTCGTCGCGGATTGGCTCTGCCGAGAAGATCTCTGCGAGAGAGTAGTCCGTGCGAAGTGGAAGCTCCTTGCCTAGAGAGCTTGCCAGACGGTGGCCATCCTTATGGGAAAGGCGCCCGAAGGTGCGTTGAGCCGTCAGCCGTCCTGGACGCAGCAGTGCCTGATCAATGTCGGATGTGGCACAATTCATGGTCGCGATGATGTGCAGTTCGAGAAAGTCTGCAAGGAGGCCGTCCGTTACATTTAAAATGGCGGAAACCTCGGAGCGATTGTCCATGGCGCGTGGAGCAAGGGCTGCCTCGGCATCCTCCAGAACCATGACAAGTTTTTTGCCTTCAGCTTCACGCTTTTCCCCGTTCCAGAAATCGATGAAATCAGGATTGGAAACGATGCCCACCGTTGATGGCGGCACGAAATAGAAGCGATGCGTGGCGCGGAGCTCTACCATAAGATGGCGCAGATAGCTTGTCTTCCCACATCCGGGAGTGCCATCGAGGATTGTGAGTCCGTGAGGGCGCTCACCCAGAGCTGTCAGAAAATCGCGGTGCCACTCGAGAAACTCGGATCCGTAATTAAGTGTCAGCTTCTCCTCCGAGAGACCGAACTCTGCCTTCATGGTCACTCCGAAGGTGTTCAAATCTCCGCGGCTCACACGAAGCAGGTGGTAGGTGCCGAACTCGGGAGCCTCCTGCTTATTTGCTGTAAGATAGCCTTGCAGAAGACGACCTAGCAGATGGCACGCGCGTAGGGTGGGGCCATAGACCTTTAGGCAACCCTCGTCGAAATGGATGAAGAGCCCGCGTTCGGATCCGAAGATCACATGGTACCAATGCTTTTCCTCGCCCATGCCCCCGCTGTCTGAGCGGAGGATGTGTTTGGAAAGTTTCTCGACCATCAGCTTGATGTTCCAGCGGGAGTCACGGCAACGGAGGCGTAGGCGGTGAAAGTCACTTGTGCCGTAGTGAGAGAGAACGGGTTGAGGAGGGTTTTCACCCGATTCCTCAAATGCGAAGGAGGTGGAGACGATCTGGTTGATGGAATTCATGGATTGTATTGATGATTTTGGATGGGAGAGAAACGCTTGATCCTGAAAGAAGGGCTCAGTTGATTCCCGCCAAACTGAGTGCATGGAGGGCTAGATCGCGGGCACCCTCCTCCTCCGGCATATACTGGTCTACCACCATGCGGATCACTTGTTCGCGGGAGAGGGGACGATAGACTTTGATGCTTCGGCGAAGTTCTCGGAGAGAGCCCTCAGCTTCCTCGCTGGTTGCTGTCTCCCAGGTGC
>CAIZIQ010000110.1 GCA_903933015.1 uncultured Spartobacteria bacterium
GCTCCCTCATAGAGGGGGTGATCACCGGAAAAGTAGAGCGTGGTGACCTGACTCCACGTCCGTTCGTTCTTCGGGGACAATCCCAGAAGCCGACGAGTGGAGGACTCGTTTGTAGTCAGCACAATGCGGTCACAATCCAGCCTCTCCCCCGCCTCGAGCTCAACAAAGGAAGTTCCTCTGTCGGAATGTTCCAAGCCAACCACTTTGCTCCCGTAGCGTTGACGTGCCGAGGGAAGTCGGGCTGCAAGTTGTTTCGGAATTTCCCCCATTCCTCCGGCAGGGAGCAAAGCACGCCCCAAGGCAAACTTTTTCAGGTCATAGCGAAAGATCGATGCATCTGATCCGAGTTCATTGTCCAGGAAGACACCGGCAAAAAAAGGTCTTAGGAATTTCTCTAGAATCTCCCCATTCAACCCCAACCTCTTCAATTCCTCCATCGTGGAACGCCCGATCGGCATACCGAGTAGGGATTCATCGGATCGCACGAGTTGATTTGCCGCATAAACCGCGAGGGAAAATTTCTCCCGTAGGGAAAAGGCCTGTGAAGAGAGTGCCCCGAGCATCCCCTTGGGATGACGGAGGGGATTGAGCAGGGACTCCACTCCATTCCCGCAGGCGAGTATCGCACCGCTCTCGAAATAGCGTGGACGCAGGGCTTCCATGTCGAGAAGACGGGATGCCGTGGGATAGGAGTCCAGCAAGACCTGAAAGCCTCGATCGAGATGAAATCCATCCGGGGTAACTTCGGTGACAACACGTCCACCAGGTCCGGAAGCACCCTCAACGAGCATCCAGTCAGCACCAACTTCTTGCAACCGGGTTGCACAGGCCAAGCCGGCAAGTCCGGCACCAACGATGACAATCATCCGGGAGCGGGGCTGTAACGAGGAAGGGGGCCTAGATTTTCACGGGATTCAGATCCCAGATATCCCTGGCATACTCGGCAATCGTCCGGTCGCTTGAGAATTTCCCCATGCGAGCCGTGTTGAGGATCGCCATCTCGGCCCAGTGGGCCTTGTCCTTGAAGGCCAGCCCCACCCGCTCCTGCGCATCACTGTAGGAACGGAAGTCCGGAAGACAGAGGAAAGGGTCGTGATAGACAAGATTGTCACGCAGCAAATTGAAGACTCCCGGCTGTTCGTCAGAGGTGAAATAATTCGATCCCACCCAGTCGACCACTGCGCGCAACTCATCATGCTTCATGAGAAAATCATGCGGATTGTAACCCTTGCTCCAGAGTTCGTTCACCTCATCGACGGTCATACCGAAGATGAAGATGTTCTCGTCACCCACCTCTTCACGGATCTCCACATTGGCTCCGTCAAGAGTCCCTATGGTGAGCGCACCATTCAGAGAGAGCTTCATGTTCCCGGTTCCGGAGGCCTCCTTGCCGGCGGTCGAAATCTGCTCGGAGAGATCCGCTGCGGGCACGATCTTCTGAGCTAGTGAGACGCGGTAATTTGGAAGGAAGACGACCTTTAGTTTGCCTTTGATGCGGGGATCGGAATTGATCGTTGCACCGACGGCATTGATGGCCTTGATGATGTTCTTGGCCAGATCATAACCCGGAGCGGCCTTCGCCCCGAAAATGAATACCCGCGGCGTGATGTCGAGATCGGGATCCTGCAGGAGCCTGCGGTAGAGCGCGAGAATATGGAGAAGGTTGAGATGCTGACGCTTGTACTCGTGAAGACGCTTGATCTGAACGTCAAAGAGTGCCGACGGGTCCACCTCGATGCCGCACTCCATCTTGATGATGCGGGCGAGATCGACCTTGTTCGCATGTTTCACTTCCATGAACTGCCGCTGGAATTCGGGATCCTTAGCATAGGCCTCGAGACCCCGCAGATCCTCAAGGTTACGTTCCCAACCATTGCCAATCTTGGAGGTGATCAGTTCGCTGAGACGGGGGTTGCAGGAGAGCAACCATCGCCTCGGGGTGATGCCGTTGGTCTTGTTGTTGAATTTCCCGACATAGAGGGCGTCGAACTCGGGAAAGAGATCGCTTTTGAGGAGTTGGGTGTGAAGCGCTGCAACACCGTTGACCGAGTGACTGCCAATGACGGCGAGGTTCGCCATGCGGACCATCTGCTGGTCGCCTTCCTCGATCAGTGAAAGCTTGCGTACTTTCTCCAGATCTCCCGGCCACATTTTATCTACCTCAAGGAGAAAACGTTTGTTGGCCTCGAAGATGATCTGGAGATGGCGCGGAAGCACCTTGCGGAACAGGCCAACGCTCCACTTCTCAAGGGCCTCGGGAAGGAGCGTGTGGTTGGTGTAGGCCAGGGTCCTGGTGACGATCGACCAGGCTTTCTCCCAGGGCAGGCCGTACACGTCATGGAGAAGTCTCTGCAACTCCACCACCGCGATGGCCGGATGGGTGTCGTTGAGCTGGATGGCGACTTTCTCCGGAAAGTCATTCCAATCCTCATTGCTCCTGCGAAATCGGCGGATGATGTCCTTGAGCGAGCAGGCCACGAAGAAATACTGCTGGATCAGACGCAGTTCCTTGCCGCTCTCCGTCTTGTCATTGGGATAGAGAACCTTGGAAACCGTCTCGCTGGCGTTTTTGTCACGCACCGCCTCGTCATAGCCTCCGCTGTTGAATGCCTCGAAGTTAAAGTCTTCCGCGGCCTTGGATGACCAGAGCCTGAGGAAATTGACCGTCGTCGTCCCGTAGCCAGGGACCGGGATATCGTAGGGGATGCCGATAAGCTTCTTGGTGCCGGTCCACTTGGGAACATAGTTTCCGATATTATCGAAGACATTCTCGACCTGCCCGTAGAGCTCGATCTCGGATGTGTGTTCGGGACGGACGATCTCCCAGGGAGTTCCATATTTCATCCAGTCATCGGGCAACTCGATCTGATATCCGTTGCGGAACTCCTGCTTGAAAAGACCGTACTGGTAATGGATGCCGTAACCGATTGCCGGAAGATCCAATGTTGCGAGGGAATCAAGAAAACAGGCTGCCAGACGGCCGAGACCTCCGTTGCCAAGACCCATGTCATACTCCTCCTCACGCAACTCCTCGATGTCGAGACCGAGTTCCCCGATAGCCAGTTTCATGTTTTGAAACACACCGGCACTTAGGAAGCTGTTGATATAAAGACGGCCCATCAGGAACTCGAGAGACAGGTAGTAAAGCCTCTTCACATTGCTGTTTCTGTGCTTTGTCTGGGTTGCCATCAGGCGCTCGATGACTACGCATTGGACCGCCTTGGATGTGGCCAGCCACCAGTCACGCTTGGAGGCCGTGTTGGGATCGCGGGCCAGGCTGAACCTGAGCTGGTTCTCAATCAGGGCTTTGAGTCCTTGAACGGAGGTGTCGAGGGTGGAGGTAAAGTCTGCGGATGCGTTCATAAAGTTAAGAAAGGGGTCAAAGGGTGGTCCGTGGCTGGATGTGGTTTCTTCTCGATGCTTCTCTCGATCAATCAAAAAAGCGCATCTCTCGGCAGAAGCAAACCTTGTTCCAACTTACGGAGCTTGGACATGCCATCCCTCTGATGGTACTCTGGGGATGGTATGAAGCATATCACCATTTCGGATCCCGATTCCCCGATCAAGGGTGATAGGGAGTTTTTCCGAGTGCCCTCTTCAGCAATACCAGGCAAGGTATGAGGCCACGGTCGATTCCGTTTATCCTTCATGCGATTTTAAGCCCCTACCGATGACCGACTTCCCGATAAACGACCTCTCCCGGCACCGCGGGGAGAAGTCTGTGAGTGTCTCGGCAAAAGCTCACGAATTGCTGCTTTTTGACTTCGACGGCACCGTGGCGGACACTCGGACTGTCGCCCACAGGATCCTCAACGACATGTCGAAGGAATTCGGATTTCGGGAACTGCCGGAAGATCAGTTGGAAGCAGCACGCGGCATGAGCACCCGGCAGTTCATCGCCCATCTCGGTATCAGCAGTTGGCGTGTTCCCATGATCGCAAAGAGAGGCCTCCAGCTCCTTCATGAGCGAATCGACCAGATCAACCCGATTCACGGAATGCCGGAGATCATCGCGACCCTTCACGGACAGGGCCACAGGATTGGCATCCTCACATCCAACTCCGAGGCGAATGTGGCAGCATTCCTCACCCGGCATCAACTCCCCTACTTCCACTTCATCAGGACCTCCTCCAAGCTCTTCGGAAAAGCCAGGGAGATAAAACGTATCCTGAAAGCCGAAAAAGTAATGCCTTCCGACGTTCTCTACATCGGGGATGAAACCCGTGACATCGATGCAGCGAAGGAAACGGGTCTCAGGATCGCAGCCGTGACCTGGGGATACAATTCAGCGGAGGCCCTCGGCTCCATGGATCCCCACCACATGGTCTCCTCTCCCGGCGAGTTACTCGAGATCGTTGGCAAAAAGTCATGAAAAGCCTCTCCTCAGCAAAACTCCGACTCGACCAGCATCTGCATGAGGCGGGGCATTTTGATTCACGTGAGAAAGCGCAGCGCGCAATTCTTGCCGGACAAGTGACCGTGGACGGAAGGATTGCGGACAAACCGGGCACCAAGGTCAGCCCGGAGAGCGAAATCCTGATCACCGGACGCGATCGCTATGTCGGTCGCGGGGGACACAAGCTCGAGGGGGCCCTCACCGGATTCGGAATCGATCCCACCGGCATGTCATGCCTGGATCTGGGATCCTCCACGGGAGGGTTCACGGACTGCCTTCTCCAGCACTGGGCCTCCCATGTCACGGCCGTTGATGTCGGGAGGGGGCAGTTGGCTTGGTCATTGCGCCAGGATCCGCGCGTGGAGGTTCGCGAGGGAATCAACGCCCGCTACCTGACCTCTTCCGATTTTGAGAGGAAGTTCGACCTCATCGTCGGCGACCTCAGCTTTATTTCATTGACGAAGATCCTGCCCGCCGCCTTTGAGTTGCTGAATCCCGAGGGTGTCATGATTGTGCTGATCAAACCCCAATTTGAACTCTCCCGAGCCGACATCGGCAAGGGAGGCATCGTCCGTGATGCGGCTGCGCGGCTGCGCGCGGTCGAGACAATCCGGACCTGGGTGGTAACGGCAGGTCACCGCTTCGACGGGTTCATCGAGTCCCCCCTGCCAGGGACCCAGGGAAACATCGAGTTCCTCGGACTGCTGCGTCGCGGTGAGTCCCTTGCCCCGCTCCCCTCTCCCGTATGATGCTTGGACTCATAGCCCATGCAGGCAAGGAGGGTGCTGCCGAAGTGGTCGGATTGGTTGCTGCCGAACTCAGGAAAAGAAAAGCCCCTTTTCTTTTGGAGCGCTCCACCGCTGCGCTCATCGGGGAAACTTCAATGCTGGATGAGGCGATGCTTGCGGAACAATGTGACCTCCTCCTCGTGATGGGGGGCGATGGAACCATTCTCAGGGCACTGCATCGTTCGCGAGGGCATATCCGCCCGATTTTCGGGATCAACATCGGATCCCTCGGCTTCCTCACATGCCTCGGATCCGATGAGTATCTGTATGCCGTTGAATGCGTCCTTGGCGGTTCCTATCTGCTGAGTCAGAGAAGTCTCCTTGATGTTGAGATCGCCGGATCCGAGGGAATCATTCCCCTGGAACGTGCACTCAATGATGTGACCATCAGCCGAGGGGAGCGTTCCCAGTTGGTCAAACTTCAGGCCAGTGTCGGCGGTGCAACCCTCACCGAATACCATGCTGACGGCCTGATTGTGGCCACACCCACGGGATCAACGGCTTATTCGCTGGCGGCAGGAGGCCCCATCCTGATGCCAGATAGCTGCGCCCTCGTCATCACTCCGATCTGCCCCCATGTGCTCAGCAACCGATCCGTGGTGATTTCAGACCGGAGTGAGGTGGTCATCAGGGCCTGCGGCAACCAAGAAGTCTTCGTCACGATTGATGGCCGCACACCCCACGCCCTCAAAACATCCGAAAGCATCGTACTGCGCCTCTCTCCAAAGACCCTCCCTCTGGCGATGATGCCAGGCACCACCTTCCCTGATGTCCTGAGACAGAAACTAAAATGGAGCGGCAGCAACGTCTAAGAAGACGCCCACAGAGCTCCCGTCCCTTCGCAGAAAACCTTCATGAATCTGATCGCAGACTCCCTGCTTACCAAAGACCTCCGGCTTACCCTCAAGGCCTCCGATCACCGCGATGCCCTGGAGGAGATTCTCTCGGGACTGCGGAGCGACACACGGGTCCTTGATTGGGAGAAGCTTCGCTCTTCCTTGCAGTCCAATGCCGGCAATGAGGCCTTCAGGGAAAATTCCTCCACCATGTTCCTTCATCACTCCCGCACGGAAAGCGTGAACGGACTCGTTCTCGCTGCGGGACGAAGCAAAGAAGGCCTCTCCCTCGATGCTCGAAAGCAAAAAATTCACCTGGTCCTTGTCGCCGTCATCCCGACGGCACTCAACAACGAATACCTCCGGATTCTGGGTGCCGTCGCACGCGTCTGCCGTGATCCCTTAAGTTTTCGGGAACTGCTGGAAACGACAGATCCGGCTGGATTCCTGGCCATCCTTGAAAAAGGATGCCGTCAATGATCAATCATCCGGACATTCCTCCATCGCCTCTTCTCGAGGTGCGTGATCTGAAGGTTCACTTTCCCATCCGCTCGGGACTGCTGCGCCGGCAAACTGGATCCTTCAAGGCCGTGGACGGAGTGAGCTTCACCGTGGAGGCTGGGAAAACAGTCGGTCTTGTCGGCGAAAGCGGGAGCGGAAAGACCACCATCGGCAGGACGATCGTGAAACTGATACCCGCCACTTCCGGGGAAGTCCTCTGGAAGGGCAAAGACATCCTGCCCCTGAGCGAAAAGGAGTTTCGCCCCCTGCGTCGCAGGATCCAGTACATCTTTCAGGATCCTTTCGGCTCACTCAATCCTCGCATGAAAATCGGCGCCATCATCGGGGAGGCGCTTGAAATTCACTTCCGCGAACTCTCCGCCCCCGAGAGAACCGACCGGGTCGCCACCTTGCTGCGCCGCGTCGGACTGAAGCCCGAGATGATGCGCCGCTTTCCCCATGAATTCAGCGGGGGACAGCGCCAGAGAATAGGTATCGCCCGAGCCCTGGCCGTGGAACCCGAGTTCCTGATCTGTGACGAACCCGTGAGCGCGCTCGACATGAGTGTTCAGGCCCAGATCGTTAATCTGTTGCAGGATCTTCAGGAGGAATTGGGCCTGGCCCTGCTCTTCATCGCCCATGATCTCGCCGTCGTGGAACATATCAGCGACTCCGTTCTGGTGCTTCACCATGGAAAAATCGTCGAGTCGGGTCCTGCTCACGAGGTTCTGGAGAATCCCCGGGACGCCTACACCAGGGAACTCATCGCAGCGGTTCCCAGGCTCTGATACCCATCCCGATATCCCGGACTTACTTCATGAACACCCTGATGCTGGCGCGCAAATTTCGCGCACTCAACAAACCGCTCCTGATCCTGATGCTGGCCCTCAGTGTCTTCGGGATTTATGCGATCTACAGCGCCACCTGGATGCGCGACACACCATTCTGGATCAGCCAGATCCGCTGGATGCTGATCTGCATCCCGGTTTTTTTCATCGTCGCTTTCAACGACTACCAATGGGTACGACTCGGTGCTATCCCGATTTATATCATCAGCGTGATCCTGCTGATCCTTGTCTTCTTCATCGGGGTGAAGGTCTATGGCGCACGGAGTTGGCTGAATCTCGGATTCGGGAATTTCCAGCCATCGCAGATGGCAATCTTCGGCGGAGTCCTCATCTTTTCGCTTTTTCTAAGTGACTCCTCCGGAATGCACCCTGCTCTGCGAATCCTCATCTGTCTGGCGATCACCGGACTCCCGTGCGTCTTGATCCTGATCCAGCCCTACCTCGGCGGGACACTCGTCTGGCTTCCGGTTCTTTTTGCCATGCTTTTTGTCGCCCGCGTCCAGGTTCGCTACCTGCTCGCTCTTCTACTCATCGGGGTGGCCTTTATTCCGCTGATCGTGAACTTCGGTCTCAAGCCGTACCAGAAAGACCGTATTCTCATCTTCCTCGACCCTTCGCTCGATCCCCAGGGGGCGGGCTGGACAATCAATCAGTCACTCAATGCCATCGGCAGCGCCGGATTCTGGGGCAAGGGATTCAAGGCTCACAACACCCTGAACGAACTCGGCTATCTCCCCAGCACCATCGTACACACAGACTTCATCTACTCCGTCTTCGGGGAACAGCACGGATTCCTTGGTGCCATCCTGCTTATTTCTTCCTTTGCCATCCTTCTGCTGACCGGTCTCTACATCGCCTCACAGGCCCAGGATCTGCTGGGACGCCTGCTGGCAGTCGGGATCGTGATGCTACTCTTCACCCATGTCTTTATGAATATCGGCATGACTGTGGCCGTCACTCCCATCACAGGGCTTCCTCTTCCTCTCGTAAGCTACGGGGGATCTTTCCTGCTGATCACCATGGCCTGCCTCGGACTCCTGCAGAGCATCTGGATCCACCGCAAACTGGTCTATTGAGAGACCACCTCTTAAAAAGAGCTCCTTTAAAACATTCTTCTTTTCCACCTTTCACTTTCACACTTTCCACCATGCGTATTCTTTCCGGCATCCAGCCGACCGGCCTTCCCCACCTCGGCAACTATTTCGGCATGATGAAGGCCGCCATCGAGATTCAGGAAAAGGGAGATGCGTTCTACTTCGTCGCCGATCTGCATGCCCTCACCACCGTGAGGGATCCCGAAGCTCTCCGCCAAAACTCCCGTGAAGTGGCGACTGACTTTCTGGCCTGCGGACTCGATCCGGCAAAAGCCTGTCTCTTCCGCCAGAGTGACATCACCTGCATCCCTGAACTCGCCTGGATTCTCTCGACGGTCACACCGATGGGACTGCTCGAGCGCTGTCATTCCTACAAGGACAAGCTGGCCAAGGGACTCCAGGCCTCCCTGGGACTCTTCTCCTACCCGGTCCTGATGGCAGCGGATATTCTGGCCTACGACAGTGATGTCGTCCCGGTGGGCCGGGATCAGAAACAGCACCTTGAGGTGACCCGAGATATTGCGGTGAAGATCAACGAGCTCTACGGCGAGATCTTCAACTTCCCGAACCGATGATCCGTGACGAATCGGCTGCGATTCCTGGAACCGACGGCGCCAAGATGAGCAAAAGCTACGGAAATACGGTCGAACTCTTCCTCGAGGAGGCTGCCCTGAAGAAAAAAATCATGGGCATTCAGACCGATTCGACTCCCGTGGAGGCACCCAAATCGATCGAGGGTTCGGCCATTCTTGGAATCTACAAGCATGTCTCCTCACCCTCGGATTACGCTGCCATGGAAGCCGACTTCCTCGCCGGTGGAAAAGGCTATGGCGATTTCAAAAAGCGCCTCTTCACCGCAGTTTGGGAATATTTTTCTCCCATGAGGGAAAGACGCGCCCAGATCGCCGCGGACCCTGCGGAATTAGACCGCATCCTGAAACAGGGAGCCGAAAGGGCCAACGCCATCACCTATCCGGTGATGGAGAGACTCAGAAAGGCGATCGGTCTCAGGTAAGGAGCGATAGGGTGATTGATCGAATCACCCCTTGACCGACGCCCGTCTTCATCGTAGTTTTGACATCCTTTGACGCGGGGTGGAGCAGCCCGGTAGCTCGTCAGGCTCATAACCTGAAGGTCGTAGGTTCAAATCCTACCCCCGCCACCAATTTTTTACGGGATTACAGAATTTTTTAATCTGGAACTCAGGAACTCAGGAAATTGAATCGAATAGATTCCGGAGCCTGTCTTGGCAGTCAAAAGTCCATCTCTGGGTGAGACTATCTTTGTTCAGCTGTCGATTGCCTTTTTACTCCTTATCCCATCTTCCTGAGTTTCCTAGTAATTTCCCCTCAGCTCACTTCCGAGCCTCTTCTTTTCTTCCTGAGTTCCTGAATTCCATATTACTTTCTCCCTACTCCCTATGAGATTTTACACCAAACGGCGAAAAATGCCCTCGATCACGGTTGTCTCGTTGATCGATATTCTCGCGATCCTGCTAATTTTCTTCATCGTCACCACGACCTTCAAGGAGAAGCTCCCCCAATTACAGATCAACCTTCCGGAATCCAAGAGCGCCTCGACGGCCACGACAGAACCCAAAAAAGCCATCCTCCTTCAGATCAAGGGTCCTGAGCAGATCACTCTCGATAGCAAACCAGTCACGGCCACCGGATTACCGGCAGCCATTCATTCCGTTCAACAGGCCAATCCCGGGTGCACCATCACGATGCAGGCTGACAAGGAGGCCCCCTTCGGAACCGTGGTTTCCGTACTCGATGCACTGCAGGAAGCAGGTGTGAAAAACGTCCCTGCGGTCGCCAAACCTTACGGAAAATAGTCCGGACCCATTCCCATGAGCAGCCGAGGCAAAAAACAGGGCTCCAAAATCAAGCCCCTTGAGGTGGTGAAATACGGTCATCCGGCCCTGCGCAGCAAGGGACGGAAGGTGGAGAAGATCGATGACTCGATCCGCTCGCTCGCCGAGGAGATGATTGTCACCATGTACGAGGAGGATGGCTGTGGTTTGGCCGCCCATCAGGTCGGCCGTTCCATCCAACTTGCCGTGATCGATGTCATGGCCGCCTTCGAGGATCGTCCCAGCCGGGCATGGATCGAGGGCCGGGAACTGGAACTTGAGTCACTCATGCCGCTTGTGATGATCAATCCCGAGATCTATCCGGTGGGAGATGAGAAAAGCACCGAAGTCGAGGGATGCCTTAGTATGCCGGGCCTTCATGACGAGATAGAGCGTCCATCACGTGTGCGTGTCGTCTGTCAGGATCTCGACGGCCAAACCCTTGATTTCGAGGCAGAGGGACTCCTCTCCCGTGCTGCCCAGCACGAAGTCGATCATCTCCATGGCATTCTCTTCATTGATCACCTGCCTGCCGAAAGCCTTCAGGAACATCAATCACTCCTCCGAAAATTTCAGGCGAAGTCCCTGGGATTCTGATCCTTTATGCTGACCAACCACTACCCCACCATCCTAGCCATCCATAACATCCTGCGATGGTTCGTCCTTCTTTCGGGTCTTGTACTCATCCTCGGATGCCTGCTTGGGAAACTGAAGCAGCTTCCCTTCAAGAAGGCCGGAAGGGTTCCTGCCATGATCTATGTCTCCCTGATGGATACCCAGTTCCTGCTTGGAGTTCTTCTCTCCTTTGCCAGCCCCATTACCAGGGCTTTCTGGTCAGATCCCTCTGCAGGCATGAAGTCCCACGATCTCAGGTTCTTTGCCATGGAGCACACGACCCTCATGATCGTGGCCCTTGTTCTCGCCCATATCGGCTCAGTCCGTAGCCGCAAGATCACGACAGATGCCGCCGCATACGCCACGGCCCTGAAGTGGTACATCCCTTCCTTTCTTCTCATCCTGGCGGGCATCCCCTGGTGGAGACCCTTCTTTGGTTAGAAGTTGGAAGGTGCGTAGGGAACCCTTCTATGGCCAAGGGAGCAAAGAAACACGACGTCAACAGCTCTGGTAAAGTGACGGGGGATCAAACCTCCTGTGACCTTCCGCCCAATTATGGCAATGGTCCCTTCACTCGACCTCTTCCGAGGCCAACAGGCTGTTGGGCAGGCTGTATCCGTACTCCATGCTGCCTCACCAACCGTCTCGACAGAAAACA
>CAIZIQ010000111.1 GCA_903933015.1 uncultured Spartobacteria bacterium
ACTTCCCATGGTCCATGTCGCTTCCTTGGCAACCATGACCAGCGGAATGGAAGCGGCGGTCTGGTACGGGGGTAGCGCCGAATGTGCCCCTGATGTGAAGATCTACTTCTCGGAAAGTGAACATGGCGAGCAATGGTCCTCTCCGCGAGTCATCATGACCCGGGAGCGGGCCGAGCATGATCTCGGAAGACCTCTTCAGTCAGTCGGGAATGCTATTCTGATTTCGGAATCCCAAGGCGAGCTCCGCTTGGTCTTTGTAACCATCGCCATGGGACGCTGGTCGGGGAGTCAGCTGAACACTTCTGTATCGAAGGATGGGGGTATTACCTGGTCACCAGCAGAGCGGCTGACCTTGAGTCCCTTTTTCAACTTGAGTGAGCTTGTTAGGAACCGAGCCGTTTCTCTCGATCGTGGAGGGTGGTGCGCGCCGATCTATCAGGAGTTTCTCGGTAAATTTCCCGAACTTCTTTGGGTGAACGAAAACCACGGAAATCTGGAATATCGCAAGTCGCGTATTGCTGGGGGATGTTCCACCTTCCAGCCATCACTGGTGCCGCTTGACGTCAAGAGCGCCCTCGTTTTCCTGAGGGATTATACCGACAATCGCAAAGTCTTCTTCAGTCGATCGGATGACGGCGGAAGGATTTGGTCAAAGCCGACGCCAACCCAACTCCCCAACCCGGACTCTGGAATTTCGGGACTGAAACTCAACGACGGGAAGCTTTTACTCGCGTACAACGATTCAGCGTTGAGCAGGGATAACCTCGTGCTTGCCATCAGTAACGACCAAGGGGCGACTTGGAAGAAGTTGGTCACCCTGGAGCAGGAGACTGGAAGCACGTTTTCCTATCCTTTCTTAAGTCGGTCGCCTGAGGGATTGATCGATCTCGCCTACACCCGAAGGGGAAAAGAGATCGCCGTGACGAGATTCAACGACGCATGGATCGCTGAGGCATTAGCCTCTCTTTCCAGAGTCGAAGGGGGAGGGGTTAATCATCCATGAGCGCCACTCTCCTCCATACGCTCTATGCCGGACTAGCTCCTTGGCTGGCCCTCTCGCTTGTTCTTATTGGGCGGAATCCCTATCTCTCACGAACACGTGTGATCGGTTCGCTGTTACTGGCGTTCTTCCTGCTTCGGATTCCGTTGGGCGGATGGCCCTCTTTTGCCTGGTGCCGGACTTTGGAAATGAATCCCAGCCTCATGCTCACGGGGTTGCTTTGCGTCGCGCTCTGGCAGCGCCTTTCCGGCAAAGCGATCTTCCGGAGGGAGGATTGGAGGGCTGCTTGGATTTTTGGGGCCATTGCGGCGCTGACGCTCTATCCCATGGGGCTCGGATTGACCTCCGTTGATCCGTACACCTGGGGCTGGGGTCCGGCTGTCGCGATCTTCACGGCGATTTGTTCAACAGCACTTCTGATCCGAGGTAACCGCTTCGGGGTCATTCTGATCCTAGCCTTGGGTGGCTCACTCCTTCATCTTCAGGAATCGGGAAATTTCTGGGATGCTCTGATGGATCCCTTTTACGGTGCCACATCCCTGGTGGGATGCGGTTATCTTTTGTTAAAGCGAGCGCGATCATCGATAGGCAGTTGCAATCACTTGGATTTTCAGCGGCATTGACTTC
>CAIZIQ010000112.1 GCA_903933015.1 uncultured Spartobacteria bacterium
AAGCAACTCCCGGGGATTCTTCTCCGCCTCATGGAGTGCCTCCTTAGTCTTGGGGCCCGCAATTCCATCTGCAGGAAGACCGAGGGCATCCTGCAGAATCTTCACAGCACCAGTCGGCCCACGATTGAAGGCAGCATCCCGTAACGCGAATTGCACCGCAGGCACGTCTGCAAGCAACGCCACGGGATCCGTGTAACGGCGGATATGATCAGCGGCAGCATCCTCCGCCTCGTCATATTTTCCCACGGCAATTAGACGTTCAATCTGGTCAAGTGCCTCGGGATGATACCGGTCATTGATTCCAGCCACCTCGCGCTCCCCTCCCCCGTCACCCGAGGGGAGATGATAAACCTTCAGGTGCCCTGCAGCATCCCGGCGGGCTTCATAATCAACGATCCGGCGGGCCTGTTCGTGAGGAGTCATAGGAGAAGAGGTCTGTAGACTGAAGGCTGATGACTATTAGGTAAGTCCCTCATGCGCCTCCGAAATAGTGATCATTCCTTACCTAACGCGAACGGAAGCCACAACCGACAAGCCAGGCACGATACGATCCTCGTAGCCTTTGACTGAGTCCTTCTCGAACTCGATACGGACAGGGAGCCGCTGGACGATCTTGGTGAAGTTACCGGTGGCATTATCAGCCGGCAGGAGCGCGAACTGGCGACCACTCGCCGGTGCGATGCTGACAACCCTCCCCTTGAACTCATGATCAGGAATCGCATCCACTGTGAGACGAACCTCTTGGCCCTTATGAATGTGAGCGACCTGCGTCTCCTTGAAGTTGGCCTCGACCCATGGATTCCCCTCCACGACAGCGAGGAGGTTGATGCTCGGCATGACCGTATTGCCAGCCTCGACGCTACGCCCTCCGACCACTCCATCGACCGGTGAGACGATGGTGGTGTATTTGCGGTTAAGCTGGGCCATGCGTAGCTGTGCGGCGGCGGAGTTGGCATCATCCTTGGCATGAGCAAGATCCTGCACGGAGACCACCCGAGTGCTGGCAAGCCCCTGCTCTCGCTGGTAGTCCCCCTGGGCCCTTTCGTTCTTGGCGATGGCATCGGCAAGTTGCGCATCGAAGGGCTCAGGATCGATCTGCAAAAGCAGGTCACCGGCCTTGACCCGGGTATTGTTTTCCACAGCCACGGTCTGCACGACGCCGGTGATCTGAGGGGCGATGTAATGAACGTGCCCGGTTATGTAGGCATTGTCGGTGGTCTCGTGGAAGAACCGATGGACCCCGTACTTAATGACAAAGAGAGCGCAGATCGCACCGAGAATGATCAGAATGATCTTCTTTTTAGGATTCATCGGGGCCGACTTCTCGACGGGTATGGGTGATGAGACCGGAGAAGCACCTGCGGGAGATGAAGGAGATGCAGGAGTTTGGGGTGATTTTTCAGGGTTCATGGATGAAACAGGGAGTGGGTGATCGGGGCTTTTTCTTTCTAACCGTTTAACTTTTCCTCAGTGTGCATTTGCCGGTTTCCCTCCGCCTCGGCTGAGCAGGAGGATGAGCGGCAGAGTTAGCAGGAACATCCAGGAGAGCGCCTGAAAGATATCGATCGAGGCCAGAATGCTCGACTGGAGATTAATGATGCTGTCAAAGACACCCAGCGTTCGGGTGGAGGCCATCTGGATATTCGGAGAATTGGGCGACAGGGCAAAGTTCGCCATCAGGGAACGCTGAAGGAAGGGAACACTCAGGGGATTGATATCATTCACCAGATCACCTCGGTGGATCAGGGTGCATTTCTCCAGCATCGTGGTGAGGATGGCTATGCCGATGCTCCCTCCCATCTGACGGGTAAGGCTGAAGAGCCCCGCAGCCGCC
>CAIZIQ010000113.1 GCA_903933015.1 uncultured Spartobacteria bacterium
GGGATGAAGCAGAAGAGCCGTCCATGTGGCCACAAGAATGATCACAACCGGCAGCATCATCTTCCAGAGGAAGAAGTTCACTGGCCTGCTGACCTCAACCTGAAACTGGATCGTCCCATAATCGGATCCGCCAGAGCCAAGTCTCACATCCCCTAGATTCGTCGGATAGTGATGAATGCCTGCCGTACCCATCCACCTCTTGATCGTCCATCCCGGGATATTCAAGGAGGCGTCTAAGCCGGAGTTTTTCTGATCGAAGCGATAGAGGATCTTGTCGGCGGTAAATGTGTTGTCCTCGATGGAAAGAGCGACGGTGTGATGTTCCAGCGGAAAGCGCTTCAGGCTGAATGGCTGGAAGAAGCGTCCCTCGATCCGCAGGCACTGGTAGTGACGACCATCCGGGAAGGTGATGGGCTTCGGATAGGTCTTCACTTTGGTGAATCCCCATGACTCCACATTATTTGAGAACTCAACGGTCTCGCTAGGATCCAGCTCCCCCCTCCAGACGAACCAGACATAGGAGGTCATGTAGTAGGTGTTGGAGTGAACATCGAGGTTGTAGATCACCGAGGGCCAGACGCCGATATCCACGAGTTCCGGGCTGGCTGAGGCCGCCGGGGAGTCGGCAGCCGCTTTCTTCGTCGAATCCGCGTTCAGAGATGCCGGAGAAGCTAGCAGGAGGAAATAAGCCGCCAGCAGCACAAGCCGGAAGGATGTCATGATTCGCATCGCTGATCCCTAGATGCTCACCCGATAACAACGCAAGTCTTCCTTGGAGATTCAGCTACACCGACTGGAAAGCCATAAGTGCGTAGAAGTCGGTGTAATCCATGAACAGGATCTCCGCCGGCTTGAATCCCGACCCGACAGCCATCCTGTTCAAGGTGGCGATCTCTTCGGGAAAATCAGAACTGGTGACATGCTGCACGGCACCAGCAACTTCCTCGACGGAAAGAGCCTTCCATGACCACTCGGCATGATCCACCCAGCGGCCCATGTACGAGTCTCGGGATTCACCAGGAGTCAGGACGGGATCGAAGATCAGGACGGCTCCTCCGGGAGCGACTTTGTGGCGGAGTGCCCCGAAAAAGTATTCCTTCTCCTGACGGGAGAGATGATGCAGCGAGAGTCCGATGTAGATGATGTCGTAGGAGGAAGGGAGCGTCCCGATTTCCAACATGAAATCACCCGGTATCAGGGAGATGGGCGCGGCGATCTCAGCGGTGTTCTCCCGCGCCAAATCAAGCGCGACAGGGGAAAGATCCATCCCTGTGTAGGAGGTGACGCCTCTCTCTTTTAAGATCCCGGCACTGAAAGCAGCATCGCCGCATCCGAGATCGAGGAAACTGAACGAACGATTGGAATCCTTCACCCATGCATCCAGCCATGCTGTCAGAGCCTCTCTGGTCGAGCGATGGTAGAGGTAGTCATTGTCAACAATGCGGCGGTAGAGCGACCAGCCGTTGAAGAATTCGCGGACGTCCGCGGCATCGCGGTCGCTCCTTTTCATGACCTCATGGAGTTCCATCCGCAGAAGCTAACCTTTCCCTGCTTAAAAATCCACCACGGCACGCATCCCGACCACGAGGGCATTCCCGTTCTGCTGGGTTCCTCCGGGATGCATGATGTACTGAAGATCAGGCTGGATGGCGATCGCAGGGGCTAGTCGCATCGAGTAGGTGAATTCTGCAACGGACTCATAACCACAACCGGGGGCGCCGTTGTCCTGATAGTTCTGCTTACATTGGCAACCCATCTGCGCAAACCCAAAGGCGATACCGAGCTTATCGGCATCGCGTGTTGGAATCAGTCCGGTGTAGGTGAGACCCATATCGGTATAGAAGCCGACAATGCTGCTCTGATCCGGAGAGAATCCGATGCGGGCAAAGGATGAGAGGCCTTTTGGGGTGCTGGTGGGGGCAGATGCTGAGGAGGCTTGGGAACTCACAGGGTCCTTGCCGGCAGCGACATTCTTATCGGAAGAAACAGTGGCTTTTTCCTGAACGACAGAGAGCCTCTGGTCGATGATGGCGTAGAAGCCGTTGTTGTAGGCGCTGGAGCTTGGGGATCCAAAATTAAACTGCTCCTCCCCTCCCTGCGGCCTCTGTCCGGTCTGGAACCAAAAACCAGCCTTGGCATAGCCGGGCAATCCTTTCGATGAGGCATCCTTGCACCAGTCGGCTTCGGCTTCATTGATATTGAGCAGTCCTCCAGCCTGACCGAAGTTCCAATCGAAGCCGTATTTATTATCCTGCTGGGAAAACGGGTTCCCCTGGGTGAAAGCGCTCCTGAGGGTGAGCCAGGAGGTGGGCTGAAGCGCCAGGCGAAGTCCGGGAGTCGCCATCGGGTAGGTGGGGCCTCCGTTGGGAATGTTCATGGTGAACACAGCGGGCGGCCCGAAAGTGCTGTTAACAAAAAGATTCGCCGTATCGGAAACCATGAACTCGGTGTCGACTGGTATCATGCCTCCGCGTAGGGAGATGGCGTCATGGAACAGATTTTGCTGGAGCCAGAGTTCGTAGCACCGGAAGGCAGGCTGGCCGGCGATACTGCTTGCGGTCAGGGAA
>CAIZIQ010000114.1 GCA_903933015.1 uncultured Spartobacteria bacterium
CATTCCGGCAAGTACATCGTGCCCAGCATCGAGAGTGGTTCCACGACGCTCGCCTCCGTGAAGCTTCCCGATAACCTCCGCGCCTTCATTCTCGATCCCAAGGGAGCCGGTGATTATCCGATCGCCACCTTCACATGGATTCTCGTGCACAAGCAGTATGCCGATGCCGCCAAGGCCGCAGCAGTCAAGGCTTTCGTCCATTATGGTCTGACAACCGGCCAAGCTGCAGCTCCTACCCTCGGTTACATCACGCTTCCTGAAAGCGTCGTGAAGCAGTCCGAGGCGGCTCTCGCAACCGTCAAGTAACAGGACTCACTGTTCGTGGGTGGAAAATCGCAATCCTTCGGATCGGCTAACCCGGTCACGCGAGAGTACCACCCCCGCCCGGACTTTTTCCGGGCGGCCTGCTGGCTGGCATCTGCATTCACTGTTCTCCTGATTCTCCTGATCATCGGGGAGATCGTTGTCAAGGCGTGGCCCGCCATCCAGAAGTTCGGTTTTGGATTCCTAACGGGACTCCAATGGAGTCCGAATCGTGAACACTTTGGCGTCCTGCCCGTTCTGATTGGGACCGCTGCCAGCAGCCTGCTGGCACTTCTTTTCGCCCTCCCTCTCGGGGTGGCAATTTCCATTTTTCTCAGCGAAAACTTTCTCCCTCCTCCTGTTCGCCAAACCATCCGCTTTGTGGTGGAACTGCTCGCCGCCATTCCCAGTGTCGTTTATGGACTCTGGGGCATTTTCGTGGTGATTCCGCTGATCCAACAGTATGGCGCCGTGATCTCCGCCAAGCTAGGGTTCATACCCCTCTTTCAGGGCCCCGCTTACGGGAACAGCCTCATCACGGCCAGCCTTGTCCTTGCGTTGATGGTTCTCCCGACCATCACTGCAATCTCCCGATCTGCCCTGGTCACTGTTCCTGCAACGCTCCGTGAGGCTTCCTATGCGCTGGGCGCCACCCGATGGGAGACGATCCTCGGCGTGATTCTTCCGACGGCAGCTCCGGGCATCGTGGCGGCAACGATCCTCGCTTTCGGTCGGGCGATGGGTGAGACGATGGCCGTGGCGATGCTGATCGGTAACAGCCAACGCCTCTCCTGGTCTCTGTTTTCCCCTTCCAACACGCTCTCGGCTCTCCTTGCCAATCAGTTTGCCGAAGCTGATGGAATCCAGGTCAGTGCCCTGATGTATGCCGCCGCATTGCTGGTGATCCTGACACTCGTTGTGAACACGGTTGGCGAGGCGGTTCTCCGACGCACTCAGCGCAGCGTGATGGGGCTGAAATAAGGGAAGCTGCCATGAAGACCATCCCAAAAAACTTCTTCACCCAGGACGGGAAGCAGACATCCTTTCTGCGTTTGGTCCGCAACCGTTTCCTGACGGGGCTGTGCATCGCTCTTTCCCTGGTCACCCTGATCCCACTCCTTTCCATCGTGGTGCTGGTGATCCGTAACGGAGCGCCGCTGATCAGCACCCAACTCTTCACCCAGTTGCCTCCTGCTCCGGGACTTGAAGAGGGAGGTTTCGGCAATGCCATCATCGGCACCGTGGTGATGGTTCTGATCGCTCTCGTGCTTTCCGTGCCCGTAGGCATCTTGGCCGCAATCTATGTCAACGAGTATGCGCGCGTTTCCCGATTGGCGAACTCGGTCCGTTTTGTGGCGAAATTGCTGACCGGCATTCCGTCGATCATCTGCGGTGTGTTCGCCTTTGCCGTGGTGGTGCTCAATACCGGGCAGTTTTCCGCCCTTGCTGGTGGCATCGCACTTTCCATCCTTTTGCTCCCGACCATCCTGCTTACCTCCGAGCAGGCTCTTCTGGGGGTCTCCAACGCCTACCGTGAGGCTTCCTTCGGACTGGGAGCCACTCCTTTCCAGACGATCTGGCGTATCGTGCTTCCGGATGCGATGCCCGCGATCATGACCGGCGTGATGTTGGCCGTTGCACGTGCAGCCGGTGAGACGGCGCCCGTGCTCTTCACCGCGCTCTTCAGTCAGAATTGGATCCACTCCCTGATGGAACCGACCGCATCCCTTTCGGTGCTCATCTACAACTTTGCATCCCTCCCATCGGCCTATCATGTCCGCTTGGCATGGGCTGCCTCGCTGGTTCTGGTGACTCTGGTCACCGTGACCAATATTCTTGCCCAAATACTATTCAGTCCAAAGCATCGCTGATCCCATGGAGTCTTCCACAATGACCTCTGAACCAACACCTGCCAACGTGCACCATCTCGCCGAACTCACCGATGATTTCGCGCCGGGGGAGTCAAATTTCATCAAGGTTGACGGCTTTAAGTTTTTCTATGGGGAAAAAGAAGCCCTTCATGGGATTGATCTTGTCATTCCTTCCCGCAAGGTGACGGCCTTTATCGGTCCCTCGGGTTGCGGCAAGTCAACGCTTCTCCGCAATTTCAACCGGATGAATGAACTGATCCCCGGGGTTCGCCACGAGGGGGACATCAGCATTCACGGCACGAGCATTTATGATCCCTCGGTCGAGATTATCGCGCTGCGTCGCCGCATCGGGATGGTTTTCCAGAAATCGAACCCCTTCCCGATGTCGATCTACGAAAACATCGTTTACTCTCTGAGGATTGCAGGTCAGAAAAACCGTGCAATCCTGGATGAAACGGTGGAGCGGTGTCTCCGCTCCGCAGCACTCTGGGAGGAAGTTAAGGACCGTCTTCACGAGAGTGCCCTCGGTCTCTCCGGAGGACAGATGCAGCGTCTCTGTATCGCGCGCGCGGTGGCCAGCAAGCCGGAGATCCTGCTCATGGACGAGCCCTGCTCGGCGCTTGATCCAATTGCAACCGCCAAGGTTGAAGAACTCATCATCGAACTCAAAAAGGACTTCACGATCGTGATCGTGACGCACAACATGCAGCAGGCGAGCCGGGTCTCGGATCTGACAGCCTTTTTCTATCTGGGTAATCTCGTGGAATTCGACAATACCCAGAAGATTTTCACCAACCCCGCCAAGAAGCAGACCGAAGAATACATCACAGGCCGTTTCGGCTGATACCACCATGCACTCAGAGCCCTTCCGCCCACATACTCTCAGCAACTTCACGACCGCCCTGGATCAACTCCGAGGGAGCGTCCTGATGATGGCCAGTCTGGCCCAGAAAAACCTCAAAAATTCCGTCAAGGGTCTTATGGAGCGGGATGACGACTGGTGCAATGACAGCATTGTGGACGATGAGGAGATCGATACCCTGGAGATGCAGATCGACCGCGAGGGAATTGAGGTCATGAGCCGTTTTCAACCGGTGGCCTCCGATTTGCGCGAGGTGATCTCCTCGATCAAGATCGGTGCCAATATCGAGAGGGTCGCCGATCAGGGGGTAGGCATTGCCCGCCGCGCGCGAAAACTCAACGAGCATGATGCTGTTCCCGAAATCCATCTTCTGGATCAACTGATCGAGCACGCGCTCTCCATGTTTGATGACGCGGTGCAATCCTTTGCCGAGAGGAATGCCTCCCTGGCTCTCGAACTCAAGGCGAGGGACAAGGAACTGGACCGTCTTAACAAGGAACTGACCGACACCCTTGTCAACAGGATGCAGGATGATTCCGCCAATCTGCCTGCCTACCTGAACCTCATCTTTATCAGCCGTTGCCTGGAGCGTATCGGCGATCATTGCTGCAACATTGCAGAAGATGTCGTTTTTGCAGTCCGTGCCGAGGACATTCGTCATCTCGGGAAAGTCGGCTGATCAAGTCTGAAAAAGGGCGGGATTTCCGCCGATTTTCTCCTTTGAAAGGAGTGTGTGGCTCCCTACCCTTTAAAGGCTACCTGTCATGCGTCGTTTTCTCCTGATATCAGCCCTTGCACTCGCTTTTGGAGGGGTTGCCCGTGCCCAGTTCGGGAATTTCAGTGACAAGCCCGTTGAGATCACGGCCGATGGGGACACCCGGTTTGAGAACGGCACGGCCATTGCGGATAACAATGTGCAGATCCACTACAGCGGGATCGCCATCTACGCCGACCATGCTGAATATAACCCAGACACGCGCGATATCCTGCTGCTGGGAAATGTGAGGATCTACAGCGGTACGGATCTCTTCAACGGACAGAGGGTTTTTTACAATTTGGAGACCAAGCAGACACGAGCTCTCGAGTTTGAGGGAGGGCATATCCCCATCAAATTCAGATCTCTGGCGGCCAAAGGGTTTGGAACACGCCAGTTCAACCTGACCGACTCCGATCTCACGACATCCGATTCCTCGATGCCCGACTGGCATGTCCATGCCAAGACCATCAGGATCTACACAAACGATCGCGTCGTGATGCTTAACTCCACGCTCTATGTGGGCAAGGTGCCGGTCATGTGGTTGCCCTATGTCTACTCCAGCCTGAACCGTAATGGGTTCCAATTTACTCCGGGTTACTACTCGACCTGGGGTGCCTACATGCTGACCGCATACACCTTTCCACTCGGAACCGGGGACAGTTTCCTGGCCACCATTCGTGATGATTACCGTTCCCTGCACGGCTATGCCGTGGGACTCGATGCCAACCTGAAATTCGGAAAGGACAACCAGAATGTCGGGAAATTCCTCGTCTATTACGCGAATGACACGAATCCGTCTGCCTTCAAGGATACAATCCCCGAACCCACGAATCCTGACCGTTATCGCATCGGTTTCCAGCAGAAGATTTTCTTGGCTGATGATTCCTATGTGACCTTTGACTTAACCAAGCTCAGTGATGCCGACTTCATGCAGGATTTTTATCCCGCGGAAAACCTCTACAATCCCCAACCTGACAACAATATCACCCTTACGAAGTTGGATGATGTCTATGCGGCCTCGCTCGTGACTCGTTGGCAGATGAACCAGTTCCAAGAAACCACCGAAAGAAAGCCGGAAGCAGCAATTGATTTCAAGCAGGAACCGTTGCTGGGGCTACCGGTTTTCTATGATGGAACAACCGCGTTGGGCCAACTGAACCGTGCTTTTTCACAAAATGCACCGCTCAATTCCTCCAATGTGCCCAGCAATATCAACTACGGTGCCTCGCGCTTTGATACCTTCCACCAGTTGAGTGCCCCGATGAATCTCTTCGGATGGCTTTCAACCATCCCCACCGTCGGCATTCGGGGAACCTTCTACAGTCAGGGCGGCAGTTACCAGAATACCAATGGTGTCGTGCAGACGACTCCTTATACTTCGACATCAACGAACTCGATGGTCACGACGGGAAGTGTTTTCCGTCCCATTTTCAATGCCAGTTTGGAGAATTCCTTCAAAATTTCCCAAGGCTTTGAAGGGATTCAGTCCGGGTGGCTTGGACTCGATGGATTACGCCATGTCTTCCAGCCTTACAGCGACCTTTCCTATGTCTATGCAGGTGGGCCTAACGTCGATCAGGTACTCCAGTTTGACCGTCTCCTGCCCGGCAATACCAACTCCCCCACCAAATCGGGCTATGCGCCGAGTTCCACCCAGTTGGAACCTCTTCAGTTTCCGCAGTTCGCAGCCATCGATGCCATCGACACTTGGGCGATCTGGCGCCTGGGAGTTCGCAATCGCCTCCAGACCCGCCGTGACGGGGATACTTACGACTGGTTCTATCTTGACACCTTTGCCGATATCAACGGGATCAATCCCTACATCAACGGACCTATTTCCAACCTGAATAACCGCCTGACCTTTGCCCCCGTCAGCTGGTTTAACATTAAGATTGGCTCACAGGTCCCGTTGGTTACGGATGGATTCACGGAATTCAACACGGACTTTAACTTCATGCCGGTGCGTAACTTCAGCGTTGGTTTTGGAACACGCTACATCAATAACTACATGGGCGTGGTCGACGACAACCAGTATCCCCTCAATTTATTCTGGAGAGTGAATGACAACTGGTCGATGAGTGCTCAGGAAATCTATAACACCCAACCGAATCAGCCCAACTCGCTGATTTACGAGCGCTACATGGTCAATCGCGATCTTTCCAGTTGGATCATGTCGCTCGGAGTCCAAGTCTATAATAACGGGGCATCCTCCACGCAGAGTGCCCAGACCCAGTATGGCGCCCTCATCAGCTTCACCCTCAAGGATCTGCCGCAAGTCACGTTGCCGCTTGCCTTCGCTCCATCGACCGGAAGCGGCAGCAAAAACGGATCGAGCAGCCCCCTTTCACCCTAGGGTCCTAGGGAACTCCCTCAAAGCAGGGCCGTTGCTCCAGAATCTTGAAGGATTCGTGAACCTCTTGGCGGTGAGGGGTAACCTTGGAGTTTTTGACGGCTCCTGAAGTTGAGGCAAGCCATCGGTCCAGAAACGCTGCCTGTGTTGCCAAAGAGATGGTTTTCCAACCGAATTCCTTCCCCCATTTCATGAGATCACTGAAGTTCACGTCCGCGGTCAGATCCTGTTTTCCAAAACGCGCATAGATCTGAGGTCCCGTGATGCGCTCGTGATTCCAGTATCCACGGATGGAACCGGAAGCTCTGCGGGAATAGAGATTTTCAAAAGTGTCACCATAGTCGACCGTGAGAATTTCCCCTTTCTTCCAGAAAAGTCGCCACTCATCCAGCCAGGCTCGATAACTCTCATGGACTTCCACGCGCTGTCCTTCCGGGAGAGGGGAAAAGTGATCCAAATCGGGGAATGGAGTTATTGGGGAGAATCTGGTTTCGGAGAGGGATCCATTGTCGGAGATCCTGATCCCGATTTCGTCCCAACCATCCCGATATTTTTCAAAAATCCTGCAGGGGAAAGCATCTACGAGCTCATTGCTGAAGATCAGGGCTTCTCCCTTGGATTCAATCAGAGCCTTTGAAGGAGATGTGATCCAACGCACACCTTGCCAGCGAAGCATATTCTTCTGTCGATGGCGTAGCACGGGGGATGTCTCATGAATCATGTAGTCGAGGCGCCAGCGAAGTTTCCAATTCAGTTTGCGGAGCACCGCTTTAGCCAGGGATCCGTTTCCGGCACCGACCTCGATCACCGGAATTCTTTTCCATCCCCGATCCCATCCAAATTCCCTGACCCTGTTTTCGATCCAGGCGGCCACGGCCGTTCCCAGTTCGTCGCCAAGAGTTGCACTTGTGGAGAAATCGCCCCTGGTACCCACATCCCGTATGTTTGCGGTGTAGTAGCCGAAGTCAGGGTGATAAAGAGCCTCCTGCATAAAGCGCTCAAAAGGGATGGTTCCACCGCACTCCTCCTGAAGTCTGTGGAGGAAAGGGAGAATCTCGTGTCGTCCCACAGGAACTATTCGCTGAATTTGATGTCTTCCAGCAACGCTTTGCAGGAGGCGGCCCTCTCAACAGGATTGTCTGCAGCAAGCAGGTCCGAGACGATGACTACACGCCGTGCACCGGCATCGAGAACAGGTCGAAGATTACTTAGTTTGATGCCCCCGATGCAGAAAATGGGAAGGTCAAGTTCAGCGTGAATCTGTCGGATCTGCTCCGTTCCAATCGGGGTATAATCGGGTTTGGTAGGGGTCGCGAAGAGTGGGCCGAAGCCTATGTAATCGGGGGCTTCGGAAATTGCTTTGCGTGCCTGTTCGGGAGAGTGGGTTGATTTTCCGATGATGGATCCCGGCCCCGCCAGGCGACGGGCCTCCACGATACTCATGTCGTCCTGGCCGACATGAGCCCCATCCGCACCCGCCTCACGAACCAATTCGGGATGATCGTTCAGGATGAAGGGAATTCCCGCCTTGTGGCAGAGAGGGGAGAGTTCCAGTGCCATCTCAAGGATTTTTGCGGCACTCTGCTTCTTGGCGCGGAGTTGAAGAATATCGATTCCTCCCATGATAAGCATCCGGGCCATCTCGTGCATACTCTCTGGCGCCACATATCCGGTATCGAGGATCCCGTAGAGTCGGCAGGAGGTGATCGGCTTCATGTGACTGGAGAAGCGATCACCCATTCCCCTATGCCGAGTGGCTACTCCTTGACCAGTGGAACTCCGTCCTTGAGGAACTTCTCAAGAAAACCGGTATGGTACTTTCCATTCCGGAAATCGGCGTTCTGCATGATCGCACGGTGGAGAGGGATGGTGGTCTTGATGCCGATCACCTGATACTCTCCGAGAGCTCTCTCCATACGGCTGATCGCGGCCTCGCGTGTCGAGGCGGTGGCGATCATCTTGGAGATCATCGAGTCGTAGTTGGGTGGGATCGGATAGCCGGCGTAGGCGTGCGAATCAATGCGGATGCCGCGTCCGCCCGGAGCGTAGTAGGCATCGATCTTGCCGGGGCAAGGCATGAAGTTCTTTTCCGGATCTTCGGCGTTGATACGGCACTCGATGGAGTGGAGCCGGGGTTTCGCATTGATGAGATGCTGGGTGAGGGGTTGCCCTGCGGCCACCATCAGCTGTTGTTTCACAAGATCGACGCCGTAGACCTCCTCGGTGACGGGATGTTCAACCTGGATGCGGGTGTTCATCTCCATGAAGTAGAAGTTGAGGTCGTCATCAACGAGGTACTCGATGGTTCCGGCGTTGTAGTATCCGACGGTTTGGCACAGGCGAACCGAGGCCTCGCCCATGCGCTTGCGCAGATCGTCGGTAACGAGCGGTGAGGGGCATTCCTCCAGGATTTTCTGGTTCCTGCGCTGCAGGGAACAGTCACGCTCGCCGAGATGGACGATATTGCCGTGCTTGTCTCCGAAGACCTGGAATTCGATGTGGTGGGGGTTGACGATGAGCTTCTCGATGTAGACATCGGGGTTGCCGAAGGCCTTATCCGCCTCCATGCGGGCGCTGTGATAGCCTTGGATCAGACTTCCTTCGTTGTGAGCCATACGCATCCCTCGACCGCCTCCGCCGGCTACCGCCTTGATCATCACGGGGTAGCCGATCTTGCGGGCGACCTTAATGGCCTCCTTTTCGGAGTCCACAACCCCGTCGCTGCCTGGGGAGATGGGGACACCCGCTTTTTTGGCGCATTCGCGGGCACTGTTCTTGTCGCCCATGAGCCGGATTGATTCAGGCGAAGGACCGACAAAGGCAATGTTGGCCGAGGCGCAGATTTCAGCAAACTTGGCGTTTTCAGCGAGGAAACCGTAGCCCGGGTGGATGGCATCCACATCGGCAATCTCGGCTGCACTGATAATCCTGTCAATTTTCAGGTAGCTCTCGCTGCCGGCCGCCGGTCCGATACAGATTGCTTCATCCGCAAGCTGCACATGGAGGGAGTGAATATCGGGCTCGGAATAGACGGCGACGGTGCCGATGCCGAGTTCCTTGCAGGCGCGGATGATGCGCAGGGCGATTTCCCCGCGATTGGCTATCAGGACTTTCTTGAACATGGGTTCGGGGATCCGTTTTTCCGGTTTGCCTTAGCTGACGCGGAAGAGGACCTGCCCGAACTGGACCGGTTTGCCATTCTCGGCAACAATTTCAACCACCTTTCCAGACATCTCGGCCTTGATTTCATTCATCACCTTCATCGCCTCGATGATGCAGACGACGGATTCCGCGTTGATGGTCTTTCCTACCTCCACGAATGATGGGGCTTCGGGGGAGGGGGAGGCGTAGAAGGTGCCGACCATCGGGGAGGTGATCTCCTTGTAATTGCTCTTGGCCGGTTCTGATGCCGCGGATTTCTCAGCTGCCGGGGAGGAGGCTACCGGAGCCGGTGTCGGAGCTGCAGCATGGCCCTGGATGAGGGTGGCTCCGCCGGACGCTCCTGCGGGGGTCTTGAGAGTGATTCTGAAGTCACCCTGTTCGAATTCGAGGACCGCCAGATCATTCTTTTTGAGAAGGTCGATAAGTGTCCGGACCTCTTGGAATTCCTTACTTGCACCGCTTGCGGCAGGCTTGGAGGCGGCAGAGGTTTTTTTGGCCGGGGCCTTGGAGGAGGGCTTCACGGAAGGCTTTTTGGAGATCTTTGTATTACGTGCCATGCTGGTTTGGATTGAAGGATTTGATTGTGGTTCGGGAGAATGCCCGAGGTCAAGCCCCGCCGATCCCTCTTTACACTCGGAAATCTTCCGGTTTTATTAAAAGACTATGTGGCTCCTCCTGCCTGTTCTTATCACTTTTCTCGTGATCATCTGTCTCCTGATGATCCTCACGATCCTGATGCAGCGCCCCAAGAGCGAGGGGCTCGGCGCAGCTTTCGGAGGTGGTCTCACTGACAACCTGTTCGGGGCACAGACCACAACGGTTCTGACAAAGTTCACCGTTTGGCTTGGTGGACTCTTTTTCCTACTCACGTTGGTGATTTCTATCCTACAGGTGAAATCGTTTGCCGGACCCACTGCGATCCAGAAGCAGCTCTTGAAAAGCCCCGCTCCTGTTTCTTCGCCCGCCAAGTAATATCCGTGAAAACGGCCGCGCGGATAACCGCCGCCGCCAGATGGTGCCGGGAGGCGCCCCACCCGCTGGTTTTCGTACCCACGATGGGGGCTCTTCATGAGGGGCATGCCGGGCTTATCCGCCGTGCCCGCAGGCTTGCCGGTCCTCACGGCAGCGTTGTGGTATCAATCTTTGTGAATCCCACCCAGTTCGGTCCCAAGGAGGATCTGTCGAAGTATCCTCGTCCCTTTGCGCAGGATCAGGCGCTTTGCAGAAAGGAAGGGGTAAATCTCCTATTTCATCCAACGGCCGATGAGATGTATTTGAGCGATGCTTCCGTTGCAGTCAGGGAGAAGGAACTTTCCCAAGGGTTTTGCGGAGCCTCGCGTCCCGGGCATTTCGACGGTGTCTGCACCGTTGTTGCGATGCTCTTCAACATTATCCGACCGGATGTCTCGGTTTTCGGGGAAAAGGACTGGCAGCAATTGGCTGTCATCCGACGCATGGTGCGTGATCTCAGGATTCCCATAAAAATCGCTGGGCATCCGACCGTGCGCGAGGAGGATGGCCTGGCCATGAGTTCCCGCAACCGCCTGCTTACCACGGAAGCCCGGCGTGACGCCCCGCGGATTTATCAGGCTCTCCGGGCCGTCGCCATGGAGGCGGAGGATGGCGAGGATTCCGTGGCCCGCCTTTGCGCAAACCTAAAAAAGGATTTATTGGCAATTCCAGGTGCCTCTCTTGATTACGTGGGGATCGTGAATCAGGAGACATTGGCTCCCTTGAAAAAACTCCTGCCTTCGGCCTGTGCCCGCGCTTTGGTGGCCGTCCGCCTGGGATCCGTCCGTCTGATTGATAACCTCCCGATTCCCTCCTCCCGATGAAGACCTTTGATCATGTCGTTGTCGGCAGTGGAATCGCCGGACTGAATTATGCGTTGAAAGCCGCTGAGAAGGGAAAAGTCGCCATTGTGACCAAAAAATCGCGTGCTGATTCCAACACAGCCTGGGCCCAGGGAGGTATCGCCTGTGTCACCAGCAGCGAGGATTCGATAGCGCTCCATATGCGTGACACCATGGTTGCCGGCGATGGCCTCTGTAATGAGGAGGTCGTACGGAGCATCGTGGGCGAGGGACCCGAGAGGATTGCCGATCTGATTGGCCTTGGGATGAATTTTGACGAGCGAATGACCCCTGAGGGCAAGCGTGAACCGGACCTCGGTAGGGAAGGCGGTCACTCCAAGAGAAGGATCCTTCATGCCAAGGACGCCACAGGATTCGAGATAGAGAAGACTCTTCTCACGGCCGTGGCCACACACTCCAACATCAGCGTATTCGAGCATCACATGGCCGTGGATCTCATCACCACGGGAAAGCTCGGCTATGCCATGCAGGACAGCTGTGTAGGGCTCTATGTCCTCGACGAGGAGAGCGGCGAGGTGGAGACGCTCCGTTCTGATGTCACGGTACTGGCTACAGGAGGCTGCGGGAGGGTTTATCTCTACACGACAAATCCCGATATCGCGACAGGTGACGGGGTTGCGATGGCATGGCGGGCCGGTGCAGCAATTTCAAACATGGAGTTCATGCAATTCCACCCGACCTGTCTCTATCACCCGAAGGCCAAATCCTTCCTTATCACAGAAGCGGTCCGGGGGGAGGGGGGTGTCCTTGTTGATGGAAATGGGCGGCGGTTCATGGAGAAATACGATAAGCGCATGGAACTCGCTCCCCGAGACATCGTCGCCCGGGCCATCGATGCGGAGATGAAGCGCACCGGAATGCCGTGTGTCTATCTCGATATTTCCCATAAGCCGGCCGACTTTGTGCGTGAGCGATTTCCTACAATTTACGAGACCTGTCTCGGGCTTGGAATCGACATCACCCGCCGCCCCATTCCCGTGGTCCCGGCGGCCCACTACCAGTGTGGCGGAGTGAAGACGGATCTCAATGGAGAGACCACCCTGCGGGGACTATATGCCGTCGGGGAGGTTGCCTGCACCGGGTTGCACGGAGCCAACCGGCTTGCCAGCAATTCCCTGCTCGAGGCCCTTGTCATGGCACAGCGGGCGGAGACCAAGGCAAGTCGGAACCATCATCGGCAGGGGACCGAGATCATGCTTCCTGAGTGGCGCCCCGGGAAAGTGCAGGATCTCGACGAACTCGTCGTTATCTACCACAACTGGGACGAGATCAGGCGCCTGATGTGGGATTACGTCGGGATCGTCCGAACTGAAAAACGACTTCAGCGTGCAGCAACCCGCCTGCGCAATCTTCAGAATGAGATTCAGGAATTTTATTGGAATTTCAAGATCACGAACGATTTGCTCGAGCTTCGAAACCTCGCCACCACCGCCTCGTTAATCGTCGACTGCGCGATCAGCAGGAAGGAAAGCCGAGGCCTGCATTACACCCTCGATTATCCGGGGCACGACGATGCCAAGTTCCTTCGCGATACGGTGATCAGACGGGTCTGATCACACCGGCTTCCTAATGCTCAGAGCGGAAGCTCAACCGTTACCGAGGTGCTGGTTTTCACCTCGGTTTCCTCAATCCTGAGGGTTTGCTGAACAGGAGTCGGAACCGGACGGTCCCAGAAGTAACGGCGAAGCAGCACCTTGAGGGTTGCGGTGAGAGGGACTGCAAGCAGCGCTCCCAGCAAGCCTCCGAGAACAATGGACCAAGCGAAGACCGAGATGATCACGGTCATGGGGTGGAGGCCGACCGAGTTTCCAATGACCTTGGGGGAGATGAAAATGCCATCGATGTTGTTGGCTACGATGAAGATCAACAGCACATAGAGGGGGTGGATGAGATCCCCATACTGGGCCAATGCGATGAGCATCGCGGGAATGAGGCAGAGGGCCATGCCGAGATAAGGGATGAGGCACAGGATCCCGAGCATGAGTCCGATGAGGAACGAGAAATCAAGGCGAAGAAAAACGAAGAGCGAGAGGCCGACGATCGCTCCGTCAATAAGGCTGACAAGGAGTTGTCCCCGGAAGAAGTGGATCAGATAGGTATTGATCTCATTGAGCAGGGAGACAATTTCCTCCTTGAGCGGTGAGGCGCGGAGCGGGAGGTAGCGACTCCAGTTGGAGGCGATTTCAGGGGATTCCAGCAGGAAGAAAAAAAGGAAGACCGGAACCAGGATCAGGCTCAGCAGGAATCCCAGGATTCCAAATACCCCGCCGATGCTTCTCTGAAGGAAGCTCCCGGTTGCGGACGCGATGGATGGGAGCTTCTCCTGAACCCAGGCCAGGGCGTTGCTGGCCAATTCGATGCCGTAGAGTTTGATGCTGTCCGGAGTGAGTTCCTCGAGGGAAAAGCCATGGGTGTGCGAGGCGGAGCGAAGTGCCGCGAGTTGCTGAATCTGTGATGCCGACTCCTTGGCAAGGGTCCCGATCTTCTGGCTGTATTCCGGGATACGGCTCGCAAAAATGCTTCCCTGATGCTCCAGGGCAGGGGCCACTGTGATTCCGATCAGGGCAAGGCCGGCGATGAAAAGTGCAAAGACAATGATGACGGCCCAAGTACGGGGTATCCTCCATTTGCACAGAAGCGCGACCACCGGTGTCAGCAGGTACGCCAGTACGGATGCGATGGCGATTGGAGTGAGGACTGGCTTCAGGTATCCGCATGCCGCCACGACGCTCCATCCCGCGACAAGGATCACTGATATAAAGGTGAGTGCAGCCAAGGCAGTGAGGCCTGACCAGCAGACTTTCTTCTGAAAAGGGGTGGGTATGGAG
>CAIZIQ010000115.1 GCA_903933015.1 uncultured Spartobacteria bacterium
AGCAATGGTTTAAGGAGAGTGGCATTTGTATAGGTTGTCGTCGCCTTGGTTTCCAAGATGATTGCAGATGCAGGAACCCCTGCACCGAGGAGCACCTTGCGGATTTTAACGGCGTCTCCTACCCCTGTCACAAAGACCTTCGGCGATACCCCTTCTTTGAACAGATGAGCCGCCTCTTGGGGGCGAGCCAATGGCTCTCCTCCCAGAACAATGATGGCATCAGCCTTAGAGAGCGGCTCAGAAACAACCAAATAGCGATGCCATGCATGGGAAAAATGCTCCCCATGAAAAAACAAAAAGGCGCAAGCCATGCAGGGCAGCGCCAGAATGAGGAGAAGTCGCTTCACGACTCCATTGGAAAAGCTAAAGGCTAAAAGCTAAAGGCTAAAAGATCGGAATGATTATCTGCAGGGAAGTGCGGGATTACCGACAAGCACTTGATCGGGCCCGCAACTCCTGAGAACAACCGCACCTACCGAGCAGAGCGTCCCCCTCCCAAGAGTCACTCCGGGGCCCACAAAGACATTTGCTGCGATCCAGCTCCCCTCACCAACCGAGATGGGCTTGGTCTCCAGATCAAAGTTTTCACTACGGAACTTGTGGGATCCCGTGCAAAGAAATGCCCTCTGGGAGATGCAGACATTGGAACCAATGGTCACTGGAGCCAGACTCAGAATCAGGACTTCATCGCCGATCCAGACATCATCCCCGATCGTGAGCCTCCAGGGGAAGGTAATGTTCACCCGCGAGCGGATTACAACCCCTTTGCCGATCTTCGATCCAAAAAGCCGCAGAGCCAAAACCTTGATCCCCGATGGAATCGGAAACCAACAGGCAAAAAGAAGGGATCTGACAAGCCACCAGAGTATTTCCACCATTTGAGAAGCTCCCCTCTGAAAATCCGAATTGTTGTATTGATCAAGCCTCATGCGACGGGGGCAGTGTGGGAGGATGATCCATTCTTCCGATTCATCCAATTAAGGAGAACCCAGCCAAAAACAAAGGGGTAAATGGTAAGAAGGGTGATATCGCGCCCCATATTGAAGGTCAGAACGAGTCCTATGGAATAGAGAAGGAGATGGCCCAGATCATGCCCCATCAGATCCTGACGTGCGAGAACTGCTACCCAAATCGCCATCAGTAAAGCCGCAGCCATCGGGCCGAGAATCCCTCCGAAATTCACCACTCCCTGGCCAATCATGCCTGTGGAAACAGAGGCGGCAATGCCACCCGAGGAAGCACTCTGATCACCGTAAGCCATGCCACGGGCAATCGCATAATCGATCCCGATCATCGGTTTGCCAGGCCAGAGAAATCGGGGAATGGGATTCACCGCCTCGGCAAAATAACGCTCTCCCCAATTCACCTTATAACCACCATTTCCGATGTAGTAATTAATGTATCCCAGTTCTTCAAGCATGTTGAACCCAAGATGTTTACGGCTCTTGATTTCCACATCCTGCGTGCCTCCGTATTTCATAGCTTGGGCCATACTGAGTTGATCCCGGTTATCGATCACGAACTTCAACCAAGCCTCAAGGGCCATGAAACTCACGATAAGAACCGCCAACTTCACCACGATCCCGCTTCGGATCCGAAAAGTGATCAGCGCCATGAGACCCGGCAGCAAAATAGCAAGCATGGTATTTCGAGTCCTATCAAAAAGGAAAAAAGGCGCTGCGAGAAAATAGCCGACTGCGGAGATCATCAGTGAAGAGACCCTCAGTGAGAGTGCAAAGGTTACTCCAAGCATGGCGGTCAGCATGACTTGGATATAACCCGCAAGGGAGAACAGGGTATCAAGACCACCGCCTCCCACACGCCCTCTGGCCCAGGGTTGGGCCTTCTCCCCGATAAACGGAAAAAAGAGCCCAACGAAATCGAAATCAACACGGAACAACGCAATGACCATGAGGAGTGCCCAGGCAATGAAGAGATAAATTGCTAATTCTGTGATCTGATCTTGAAATTGAGGTGTCTCGATCTCCTTTTCTTTCATCATCTGAAGAATCTGACTCTGCTTCCGAGGAAGTTTCCCGTTGATTTTTTTATTCATCAAAGGACTGAGTGCTCCAAGTGTGATGAAGAAGATCAGAACCTCCCAGAAGCCGTACGACAGGTTCTCCGGACCGACCTCTCGCAGATACTGGTTATAATCATTGTAGAGTGGGTCGACGAGATACCAGGAGCCCGCTGTTATTGTGACAACCATCATCGGAATCCCCCATGCCTCTCCCCTGACCTTCCAGGAACGGACCAAGAGAACAACTACCGCGGCAACACAAAGATAGAATGGCAACGGGAGAGATGCGGAATCCACGGAGTTGAAAAGTTGATTGGCCGACTAAAATGCGCCCTATCCAAAAAAATGTCCGCGCGCAGAATCTATCACCGAACTTGGCACGGCTCCTCCTCCAAGCATCCAATCATAGACATCATGCATCTGGGCGGCGATGACCTTCCATGTGAAGCGTTCCTTAACAAGTTCTCTCCCTCGCGCACCCTTATTGCGAAGCTCGGTGTCGCTCATTGAAAAAAGATCAGACACCCCTCTTGCGATACTCTCGACCCCTGTTTGAATGCGTATCGCGGCATCCGAGGCAAATCCCTCCGGAAGATTGCATTCGGGGGTCATTACTACCGGGAGAGAATACGACCACGCTTCCAAAATTGACATCGGAAGCCCCTCACTAAAAGAAGGAAGGATAAAGGCATCCGCGGACCGAAGGAGATCCTCTTTCTCTTCACCAAATGCAGGACCACAGAAAATTACTTCCGAGTCGGGCATCGAGAGTTGAGAGCCAAGGACTCTTGTCTCACCTCCCCCTTGTAACTTTGGCTGACCCGGCCGTTGCCTTGCATACGTTACGGCACTTTTTATCCCCAGTTCATGACAGAGTCTCATAAGTTCCCCCTCATGTCCCGCCTGATCCCAGCCCGCGATGACAAGCTGCCAAGCTGGATCGAGAGTCGAGGATCGAGAGTCGAGGGATTTTTTGAAACCTCGGAGGAGATTGGAAAGTCCCTTTTTCGGATGAATTCGCCCTAAGAAGAGAAGCCTCTTCTTACTCCTAGTTTCGCCTTTCGCCTTGAACCCTTTGACATTCCGTTCCTCCGGAATCTGAACCCCATTAGGGATAATCGCTATGGGATTTTTTAATCCATAAGACCTAAAGGAGTCTGCTTCAACTGCAGATAATGCCCTTATACAGGTTGCCTTCTGGAATTGACGATTTTTAAAGAGTGCGGCAGCAATACGTTTCTTCCACGCCGAGTTTCTAAGCGCCCAGGAATCCAAGGCTCCATGGGGAGCAACCATCATCGGCTTGCCATTCCGTTCAGTCCATCGCAGGGCAGCCCAAGACGGATATTTCCAAAGAGTTGCAGCATAGAGCAGATCCGCCTTGGGATCCAATGCAGGCAGAAGATCGGGTGAGTAGCCGAACACCGAAGGCCCCTTCACCTGCACCACCTTGGGTTTCAAAGGGGACCAGCGGTCAGCATCATCGCGGGAAAATCGATCCTCCATGCCGACAACATCGATCTGAATCCCCTGTTCCCGGAATAAACAACGCTGAAGGGCACACTCAGCCTCGAAGATTCCACCATCGGCCCGGGATACCGATTCCAAAAGGCAGATTGTTTTCACAGGAAGTTCGGGTTCAAGGACACGTTAACCTGACAAACTAGGCATGCCGTGACAGCAGACGAAGGATCAGGCCATCAAACAAGTGGTAAGCCCTCTTTGGTTTGGCAAGTGTAACATCAACTGCCGCGGAGAGACCCGAGAAAAAGCGATCAGTATCCCACTCGGAAATGATCCCGGGGCTAGCCCTACCCATCTCTAACCTTCTTTCTTCATCAGTCGACATCTTCACCATGAACTGGGCTAACTGAGTGAGATCGTTCGGATCAAAGGTCCACCCGTTGAGATCTTCCTTCACAAGGTCCATGGCACATCCACACCGATTGCTGACCAAAACCGGCAAGCCGGATGCCATAGCTTCATTGACAACAAGTCCCCACTGTTCCGTTGTGCTGGCATGGATGAAAGCCCCTGCATTGGCATAATACGCGGGAAGTTCCGTGTATCCTTTTGTACCAACGAGATGCACATGATCGCCGACTCTGGCCTCGCGGATGGCATTCTCGATGCTACCCCTCTCCTCCCCCTCCCCGACGATGACTAGATCAAAGACTGAAGTAACTGCACGCCCCCTCTCGACTCTACATTTTGCGTGACCGACCGTTGATTCGCAGCCGTTACCGCTACTCCCGACCATCTGTCGGTACAATGCATAGGAACGTATCAGACCAGGGAGATTCTTCTTCTTTCCGAACCGCGCACACGCCAGGAAATAGGGGCTGGATACGGTCCTCCCTTCAGCATCCTTGATTAGGAGTCCTGAATCCCTGATCTCTTTTGCATTTTTCCGAAAGAAACCATTATCCACGACATCATACCCTTGAAAGACACATTCTACAGGAATGCCGAGTTTGACGAGATAATGGGCTTGGGGAGCACCGCCAGCCAATCCCGCACCGCAGAGGGAGACAATTCTCCTCTTGAGATATTCTTTCAAAAACGACCTCGATTCATCGAACTCATTGCTCTCGGAAAGCATCACCAGGGGCACCCCTCTAGTGATGGCCCAAATCATCGCGACCAGACTGACTGCAATGCCCCAACCGCTGACGCAGACCACATCGGGTCGTATTCCATCAAGAATTGAGAACATCCGTTTCCTCATGGAATCTGCGGAAAATTCGTTGCCTTCCTTGTGTGGAAATAAGGTGTGCTTGAAATAGCTTGAAGAAGAGCTGAACTCGAGAGCCCTGAAGGGATCCCGATCCGTGAGCGCTACCAGATGCGTCTCATTTCCGGAAAGTCGTGAAAAAGCTTCCCACCGTGCATGGTGATAAGGGACCAGATTGACGATTATCCCGGCGATGCGTGGCATATTTATTTCTGAGATTTATTACTCTCATGATCCCCAAGGAGTTTAAGAATGCGTTCCGTATGCCTCTTTGGTGATCCCACTTCTTCGATGTGCAACCTGGCAGCTTTCCCAACGCTCCTTGCCAATCTGGGATCCTGCAGCAGTCTGATAACCTGGGCCGAGAGTTGGGAGACATCATGGGTATCAATCAGGAATCCATGGTCTCGGGAGGATAACATTTCGCTAAGTCCTCCGTGAAGCATCGAGGCAACAACAGGAATTCCGTAGGACATCGCCTCCAAAGGGGTTCTGCCCATGGCATCCCAGTCCGAATTAAAGACCATCACGTCGATCACCCGATAAAATGTTTCAAGGCTACCCTGCCATCCAAGCCAGATCACATGGTTTTCTATTCCAAGTTCTCTGGAAAGCAACTCGAGTTTTTCGCGCTCCGGACCATCACCGGCAATAAGGAATCTCACATCAGGAATCTCGCGGACAACCTGTGCCGCAACGGCCAGAAACACGTCCCATCTCTTTCTAGGAATCAGCCACCCGGCATTCCCTACATAACGATAGTGAGGGGGTAGACCAAGCAACGAGCACGCGTGAAGACGTTCTTCTCTACCAACTTCCTCAGGAATACTGATCGGAGTTGGGATGGGATAGGAAACTGCCTTTTGAGTTGTTTTGAGTTTGGGAACGATTGCAATCGCTTCATCCAGAATAAAGCGTGAAGGGTAAATGATGCTCTTGAACCTCCACATTGCCACGGTATAGATGAGTCGCCATTCGATGAGGCTCTTCACACCCAGATGATGAAAATGCAGCGAGAGAATCCTGTTTTTTTTGCAGAAATTACCCAGTGCAAGCATGGCCATAAGGTTGTGTCCCACCATGATAAGGGAGTCAGCCTTTTTCCGGCGAAGGACTCGTCTCAAAGAAAGAAAACTCCTCCACCCCCAGCGACCATGATATCCGACGGCAGTGGCAGGGATTCCCTTCTTCTCAAGAACCGGCTTGAGAGGTCCTAGTTCATTGAGGGAGAGCAATTCGACCTCATGGCCCATGGCTTTCAACTCCTCAAGCAGGAGCAGCGTCGACTGTTCCATACCCCCGAGATTGGCACATTGAATCAAAGTCAGGATTTTCATGTTTAGAAACGAAGGGGCAGGCAAGCCTTATCGGGAAAAAATATGCTCTTCCACAGCCTTCAGATTCTCACCTAATTGAGAAAGGCTGAATTGTTTCGCCTTATTTCGTGCGGAATCACTCATTGAAATGAGTTTTTCAGAATCCTGAAGAAGCAACCGGATGCCCTCTGCAAGTGCGGCGGCATCAGAAGCATTAACAATCAGTCCGTCGACTCCATCTGTAACAACAGCACCGCAATTCGGAGTCGCAATCACGGGTAGACCATGGGCCATCGCCTCGATTTGTGTCAGGGCAAACCCATCGGAGAGCGTCGGCAATACAAAAACATCCGCAGAGGTGTAGAACTCCTCTGTCTGATCCCTATTCACGGAACCATGAAAGGTCATGTTCTTTGGTGCGGACTTAACGCCCTCCTCCGAGATCCCAATACTCCCAACCACATCAAAGTGAACCGACTCATCTTGAAGCATTCTTGCTGCCTCCATCAGATATTGGATTCCTTTGCGGAGAATCACCTGCCCCAAGAACAAAACGCGGAAAGGACGTTTTGGGGAGAAGGATGAAATCTGAGACCTGATACCTGAAACTCTTTTTTGCGACTTTTCAGAATCATATGCAAGCGGAACAACCATCAGTTTGCTTTCACACACTCCTTGCTTGATCAGCGCCTGCTTACTCCATTCCGAGTTGACCATGACCAGATCTGCCACAGCCCACTCGGACTCTCTACGCTGGAAGTAAGCCTCCGGAACATCCACTGGCTTCTTGGCAAGACCCGGCCATTGTCCCCCCTCTTCCCTCACCAGATCGACCTCGTAACGCGAGGGATCCATCTGGCAGACAATCACCTTGCCTCCCCTAGCCTTGACCCATTGCGCAGGTTCCAGAAAACCGGTGTCGTAGCCAAAAAAGATGGTTTCTTTCCAAGAAATCTTCTTTTCACGCTTCAATGATTCCACCACGCGCTCTCCAAAGTCTTTACCCACATAGAGGAACCAATCATAGAGGTTCCTCTTGAAACTCCCCCCAAAGGTGGAATCCAGGATGGTTGTGAAATCGAAGCTAGTGACCCTGGCATCAGCCAGATCTCGATGAAAACGGGTGCCAAGAACAGGTCGGCCGCTCAGAGCACCAAGGGCCTGCCACATCGTCCCAGCCCAGAGATCAGTGTAGAGACGTTCCAGTTTTCGCGCACGATGAAGCACTCTCGGCACGGCATAGTGCTCCCTAGCGCCGATTTGACTGCAAATCCATTTCATCAAATGAATACCATCGTTACTGGACTCCAATCACGAAAGGATCGGATCATAATTCAGTCGATAATCCAATTGCCGGCTTCTCTCCCCGATTTTCAGCGCCGGATTTCCAGCTACGATACAGAAGGGTTCCACATTCTTAGTAACCACGGCTCCAGCTCCGACCACAGCGCCTTCTCCAATAGTCACGCCTGGTAGAATGATGGCCCGATAACTGATCCAGACACGATCACCAATCACCACATCGCCTCCCCGATCAGCAAACTCTGGGGATTGCGGATCATGACCCAGTGTAAGGATGGAGGCTTCGGGACCAATCGACACATCGCTTCCTGTCACGATCTGAAACTTACGCCCATCCAATAGGCAACCGAAGTTAATGACATTCCTTTCCCCAAGATGAACCTTGCGTCCATTGAGGAATCGGCAGCCCATCTGTACTCCTGTTCCAGATCCGAGACTTCCGAGCCATTTCCTCAAATAAAGTCTTCTCACACCCCGTAAAGGAAAATTTCCGATGCAGGAGTTATAGAGGAAGGCCAGAATCCCACCGGCTAGCAATCGAAGATTCATGGTTGATTATTGCGCATTAATACGGCCGCCTCCAGTACGATCCGAGCATTCTCATCCCACGAAGCCGCTTTTTCATATTTCTCCCATTGTGGATGTGGAGGCTCATTTAGGATTTTTTTCATCCCCTCCGTAATAGCATCCATCGAATCCGTCTTCACGGTTATGCCAAGGTGATACTTGGCAACAACCTCCATCAACGGACTGGGAGAAGCAGAAGCAAGGACCGGCTTGCGAGCCGCGACTGCAAGATTCAGAACTCCGCTCTGAGAATGAAACGAACTTGAATAGGTAAGCAGGATGAAATCAGCTCCAGAGAAATAACTGCCTGTATCGGACTCTTCGACAAAGCCCTCAAAAAACCTACACCTGTCACTAACTCCACATTTCCTTGCGAGGTCACGATAAAATTCAAACGGTTTGTCTTTTGTTGAGGCGATCGATCCCGCAACAACTAGCACAGCCTCCGGAACCTCTTGTAATGCTCTGATGGCAAGATCCAGGTTTTTTCCATCCCGAACATATCCGAAGGAGAGGAAAACTTTTTGATTCCGAAGAATCCCCCACTCTTTCCTAACTCTTTCTGAGTCATAATCACCGAGATTCATCTCGTAAAGACCATGGGGAGAAACAATCACTTTCACCCTTTTGGGGACAATAGAGGAATCGCCTAATGCATGATGGACCAAAACAATGTGGAGAGGCTGATAGGCCAACCAGACAGAGAGGCGATGCCACCACATGGGACCGATGACATAGCTGCGTACGGGGTCGTGCAGATTTGCAGCATAACGAACCCTGAATATTCTCGAGAGAATGATATGTGGATCGATCCAGAGGGGGGCAAGATACTCCACATAGGAGTCGAGAAGCACCAGATCGGGACGATGGCGGATAATTTTCCAGGCCAGCATGTATCGACTTGAGACGATTCTCCAAACCATCCGAAGCTTTTTGATCAGCCCAGAAGGACCCTGCACAGGATCAGACAAACAGAAAACCTTCGGAAAATTTGTCTTCCTGCCACTCAGAAAAGAGGG
>CAIZIQ010000116.1 GCA_903933015.1 uncultured Spartobacteria bacterium
CTCCGTCAGGGGAGTCATCAAGGGTGAGACTGTGCCAGGCGTCCCTTTCCTGAAAGTCATCGACCACATTGATAAAAAGAAAACGATCAATGATACCGAATACGACTTTGGGGAACTCATCCTGCAAAACACCCTCACCGGAGAGCGTCATGCGCTGACAAAGAAGAACGTCTCCCGAGATTATCAAAAACACCCCATCCAACTCGTGGAGAGTGTGACCTTCCATTACCAGTTGACCGGGGCCCCCGCGGAGGATGTTCCGGTGGAACGAGGAAAGGAATTCACCCTTGGTAGCCTTGACAAGAAACATACCGAAACTTACAAACTTGTGGACTTTTCCAATGAAGGAATCCTTCTGGAAAAGGGAGGAAAAACCTTTACGGTCAAACCTTCTGCCCCGATGACTCCTCCCATAACCGGAGCGCCGACAGCAACTCCAACTCCTGATCACTAGCACGGCAACTCCGCCTTCTTTTACTCCCCCTTGATTATGATTTTTACGCAGGAATTCAGACGCCGGTACGGACAGTTCACCCACGTCAGCCTCCTGAATACCCTGCTCCTCCTCGGCGTCTTGGCTATCGCTCCCCGATCCCACGCTCAGCAGAGTGGCGTTGTGGGGCAGACGGAACGCCAGATTAAAATCATCCAGGAACGCAGTTCTTGGGCGCAAGCCCAGACGGCCAAGGCGAACCAAGCCCTTGCTAACAACGACTTCGAGTCGGCTTTTGCTCTGGCTAAAAGTGCCGTGGATGCCCTTCCCTCGGGCGGTGCAGCCTCTGCCGGACTCCGTTCCATGGCCATGGAGGCATTTTCCAAAGCCTCCCTTGCATTGGCAAAACAAAGGATTTCGGAAGGACGATACGACGATGCGGAATTGGTGGTCAAAACGGCTGTTGAAAAGCCCTATGCATCAACCTATCCGCCCCTCCTCTCCCTTCAGAAGGAGCTAAGGAACCCAAATGCCTTCAACCGGACGATGACCCCGGGGTTCATCTCCAAGGTGGCCCAAGCGGAACAACTCCTCAGCGAGGCCCAGGGACTCTATAACTCGGGACGCTTTGATGCCGCGTTCAATGATTATCAGAAGGTGCTCAATCTTGATCCCCAGAACACTGCTGCAAGACTCGGGATGGAACAGGTTAACAAGCAGCGCTCCTCTTATGCCGAAACCGCTTACAATGAACGGCGCGGCCAAATGCTTGGAGATGTGGCCCGCGCATGGGAACTTCCAGTTCCAAAGTTCGATACCGGTGCTTCCACGATCGTCGAACAGGCTCCCATCGACATGAAAGGGACCAGTGACATCAGCAGGAAACTGCAGGAAATCAAGATCCCCCAACTCACCCTTTCCGATGAGAGCGTCCGTGATGCGGTCGAGATGCTTCAGAAAAAATCCCGCTCCCTAGATACCTCGGAAACGGATCCTGCCAGGAAGGGGGTTAACATCGTTCTCAAGCTTGACCCAGCCAAAGAGGCACTCGACGGCGGGACCAAGCTCAACCTCTCACTCAGTGATATCCCCTTGGGCGAGGCGCTCAAATACATCGCCTCAGCGGCCAATCTGAAGGTCAAGGTGGAGCCCTATGCGGTGGCCATCGTTCCGCTTTCCGAACCGACCGAAACTCTGATTGCCAAGGAATATAAGGTTCCTCCCAATTTCATTTCATCGGCCCCCTCCTCCACCCCAGCAGCAGGAGCCCTTCCTGGAGCGGGACTTCCAGGAGGAACCGTTGGCAAATCGGGTGCCAAGGACTTTCTGATAAGCCAGGGCGTCACCTTCCCCCAAGGCTCCAGCGCCACCTACCTTGCCTCCAGCAGCAAGGTGTTGGTCAAAAATACTCAAGCAAACCTTGATTTGATTGATTCACTCGTGGAAGTTGCGCTCAGCACCCCTCCCAGTCAGGTAGAGATCGAGGCGCGCTTTCTGGAAGTAAAACAAAATAACCTCCAGGAACTCGGCTTTGACTGGCTGATGGGTGCGGTGAATCTGCCGGCTGGAAGCGGCGTCTATGGAGGCGGCGGTACGGTTGGCAATCAGGCTGCCCAGACCATAGGAAGTTTCCCCTTTGTAAACGGAGGGGTCCCCACGGGAGCGATGGCCACCGCCGGAAATAATGTCACGGCCGGAAATGTAACAGCGGGTAATCGAACAGGATCAACCGCGATCCAAGCCAATGCGCTTGATGCACTTCTCTTCCCAACGGTCGGTGGACCCGCTGCCGGCGTGCTTGCCCTAGCGGGGGTCTTTACCAATCCCCAGTTTCAGGTTGTTCTGAGGGCAATCAACCAGCAGACAGGTGTCGACCTCGTCTCCTCACCGAAGGTAACCGTCACGAGTGGACGTAAAGCGACCATTAACATCTCACAAAAATTCCCCTATCCAAAAGAGTATTCGCCCCCTCAAATCCCCCAGACACAAGGTGGAGGTGTCTCTCCGGCTACTCCGGCCACTCCCACATCCTTTGATACGCGCAATGTGGGTGTCCAACTCGAGGTGGAACCAACGGTAGGCCCCGATGGTTATACCATTGAACTGAGCCTTTCCCCTCAGGTCACTGAATTTGAGGGATTCGTCAATTATGGAACACCCATTGATACTGTGGCCCCCATCTTTGTCGGCGGATCCAATGGAGTGACGGTTGGCACCCAGACGGTCGAACTGACTGCCAACACCATCGAGCAGCCCGTCTTCAGCGTTCGTCAAGTGGATACTCAGGTGACTCTCTATGATGGGCAGACCGTGGTTCTGGGAGGATTACTCCGGGAGGATGTTCAGAAAGTGCAGGACAAGACCCCCATTGCGGGCGATCTCCCACTGGTCGGTTCCCTCTTTAGGAGTTCTGCCAACCAGCGTATTAAGCGTAATCTACTGATCTTTGTGACGGCAGGGCTTTTGGATCCGGCAGGACAACCCCTGATCAAGGAAGTTGAAAACAATCAGGAAACCATGGTGCCTGATGCCAAAGCCGTGACTTCCGAGGCCGTGCCCGGAGATGCCTCAACAGCCTCCAAGAGCTCGCGCTAACAGCAGCCCATTTTACCCATCATGCGCCTTTCCAAAGCCCTTCATTCCGCAGGCTGCACCCTGCTAATGTTTCAATTCTCGAATGGATTGATGCAGGCACAGTCTTCAGTCAATCCCTCACCTGTTATGGCGGAGTCTGAACGCTCGATTGTCCGAAGTCAGGAAAACCTCCTGAAGGCTCAATCGCTGATGAGGGAGGCCAGTCAGGAACAATCCAAGAAAGACCTGAAGAAAGCATACCTTGACGCCCTTGAGGCGGTTTCCGTGGCTCCCTCGGGCAGTGCTACCCTCCCCATGCGATCGGCACTCGTCACCGAGTATACCTCGATCGCCATCGCTTATGCCCAGGAATTGATCGATCACGGCGTCTTCACCGATTCCATTGCCGAGCAATACGGTGTTAGGGATAACTCCGGACGTCCACTCTCAGCCGAAAGCGTTCTCAAAACTGTTCTCGACCCCTCCATGAACCCCGGCAGCAAAGCCGCGGTTCAGCTCCTTTCGGAACTTGAGCAGCCCGATGTCTTCAATAAAACCGTGACCCCCAAGTCCGCTGCCCAACGGGACGAGGTTTCAAGGTTGCTCAATGAAGCGAACGGTCTCGCACAGAGCGGAAGAAATGATTTGGCCATGAAGCAATATGAGGCGGTTCTGGTCATCGATCCCTACAACAGTGCTGCTAGAAAAGGGATGGAATCCCTCCACCTGACGGAAATCAAATATTCCGACGAGGCCTACAACGAAACCCGGAGCAGGATGCTCTGGCAGGTGGAAAAGGCTTGGGAACGACCACCACGGAAATCAAAA
>CAIZIQ010000117.1 GCA_903933015.1 uncultured Spartobacteria bacterium
CAATCGCATCTTCTTTCATGGCATTCAGGACAGCAAGAGGATCGGCTGTCGCCGTGGTGGGCGAGAAGATGGCGCGCTCACAAGTCTTAACTCTCGGCTCGATCCTCTTTGCCTCGCTCTTGGTGATGCTCTCCAATGGGACTCCATTGGCCTGACCACGGCGCAGGAGTTCATCCATCTGCGAATGATCCGACTCGGAACGCGCCACGACCAGCTTGCCGCACCTGTTGAGTGGCAATCCTCTCTCCTCGCAATAACGGGTGAGGGCGATATTCCCCTCGCGGGTGAAGCGGGCCTTCAGCGAGTCGGCCGTGTAGTAGAAACCCGCATGCAGGACGCCACTGTTGCGCCCGCTGGCATGACGTCCAAGTTCCGGTTCCTTCTCAAGAACAGTGATGGAGGTGGTGGGATGAATCCTGCGGAGTTCCCGGGCAATACTAACACCGATGATGCCACCGCCGATAATCAGAAAATCGGAGGTCTGGGCATTCACGGTTTTCGAAGGGATGGCATCAAACTGCTGAAAAACGAGGTGGGATTTACAGCGCAGCAGAGGGTGCCTGCACTTCCCTCTGGGTCGTCTCGTCGATAATGAAGAGCGGGCGGTGTTTCTGCTCGATGAAGATTCGTCCAATGTACTCCCCGATCATGCCGAGAACGAAAAACTGGAGACTGGCCACCAGCATGATCAAGGACATGAGGCTGGCCCAACCGGCCACCACGGTACCATAGACCAGGTGATCAAAGATCGTCTTCACCATGCCAATGAGGCAGAGAAAGGCGAATAGGAAGCCGAGCATGGTAGCTAGACGCAGTGGTTGGATCGAAAAGCTGGTAATTCCGTCAACCGCTATACGGAAGAGTTTCACGATGGTGTAACCTGACTCCCCGCTGAAGCGTGAGTCCCGGTGATACTGAAGCGCCACCTGCTTGAATCCCAACCAACTGATCATGCCGCGAAGGAAGCGGTGATGCTCCGGCATCTGGTTCACAAGATCGACCACGCGTCGGCTGATAAGCCGGAAGTCACCCGTGTCGGGAGGGATATGGCACCCCGCTAGGGCACTGAGGATGCGGTAATATGCATGATAGCAGGCCTTTTTCCATACAGGGACCCCCTTGCGACTGAGGCGCTGGCCGTAGATATTGTCAGCTCCGTCATCCATCAGCCTCATCATCTCCGGGAGAAGCTCCGGTGGATCCTGAAGGTCGGAATCGATGATTAGCACCCGCTTACCCAGTGCGCGTGCCAGACCCGCTGTCACAGCAAGCTGGTGGCCATGGTTGCGTGAAAGCTTGATTCCTTTGACATGGGCATCATCTGCTGCGATCGCCCGGATGACTTCCCAGGTGGCGTCAGGTGACCCGTCATCAACAAGAAGGATCTCGTAAGTAAGGGATAGTCCACCGCAAACAGCAGTAAGTCTGGTATGGAGTTCGCGGAGTCCGGTGGCATCCCTGTAACAGGGAACAAGGACGGTGAGTCTGGGCTGGTGCGTATTATTTTCCATGGGGTGGAACTGATGATTTCCAGAGAGACGTTATACCATCCTCAAGGGAGATCTTTGGCTCCCAAGCGAGCTCGCGTCGCGCTTTTTTTATGGAAAGGACCACGCGAGGGGTCAATCGGAAGGAGTTTTTCCCGAAATCTGAGGACTCCTTGAGGATGGGACGTTTGCTGACCCGTTCCAGAATCTCCAGGACCTCCCGGACCGAATGGCCGACACCCGCTCCGATATTGAAAATCTGGAAAGGCTCGGTTTGAAACAATCCCTGAATGACCGCGCGAATCACATCATCCACATGAACGTAATCCCGAACAGTCTCCTCGGAACCGAAAATCTGAATTTTTTGCCCTTCGAGAATCCGCGAGATGGAGACGCCTATGAGTCCTTGCCTACGCTCAGGGGGCAGGATCGATCCATAAACATTACTGAAGCGGAGAACAGTCGCCGTCAACCATCCCTGTTGGGAAGCCAAGTGCAGGTAATGCTCAATCGCCAATTTCTGAATGCCATACGGACTGAGTGGACTGCAGGGGTCGCTCTCGGAATAGAGCCCCCCGTTGGGATTGCTCTGGCCATAGACAGAGCCTCCGCTACTGGCGAAGAGGAAGTGACATGGACGATCGCCTCTCCTGCGTAGCGCCTCCAGAAGATTCAGGGTGGCGCCGATATTCGATACCAGATCACTGGGCCAGTGCCTGTCGGAAATAGCCGGCGCATTCGATTGTGCAAAGTGACCTATGGCATCCAATCCATGGACAAACTCTGTGCAGTCGGCCTCCGACATGAGATCCCCCTGAAACCACTCCACATTCTCGCTGATCCGATCAGCGGGAATGTTTCGTGCAAAACACCTGATACGCACCTCGGGATGGGTCGCGGCGAGATTGGCAAGAAGTCGGCTTCCAATCACCCCGGTGGCACCTGTCAGACCGATAAGTTTGATTTCAGACATGAATCGGAGGGCAGCTTTATGGTCTCAAACAAAGGAGGAGGTCGCTTCACGGATCCGGGAACCAAGCCCTCCCGCCAAAATGACGCATTTCATGTGTCTCTCTTAACCGCCGAAAGGCGGATTGAAAAGGGTTTAAGGGTCTCTTGGAGACAAGTTATGACGCCGATGAGATGATGGCTTGGGAGCGACTCTAACGAAGTTGTAAAATCCCACTCCTAAAGTTAGCCCAATGAAGTGTTAACAGATATATTACAGGTATGACAACAGCATGAAAAATGCCGATGGGCGGTATTTTCCCATTGATAATCGGCTTCCTTGATCTACCTTCCCTTCATGCCTAAACGCCGCGACGGGATCATGACAGTCCGCATTCCCACGGACGAAAAAGACCTTCTGCAAGCCATTGCCGATCATGCCGATGTCACCCTGAGTGATGTCGTGGTGCGTGCCGTGCGCGACTTCATCGAGACCCATCAAGGTTCGTTGAAGAAGGGTGCCGCCAAGACCAAGGTGCGCCCCCTCGGGTTCTAAGGCATCCAAAGCTTCACTTTAAGAGAGCCGTGCGTGACCCGCGCGGCTTTTTTGTGCCTACGCAGAGAAGCCGGATGTTCCGGCCTTACGCGCTCAAGGCTTGATTCAAAGCCTATTCTAGGATTTCTAATCCTACTTTCTGACCGTGTTTTTCGGCAGCCGCCGACATGAGGTCACGGACGGTCTTGATAGTGTATCCTCCCTTACCAATAAATCGGCCCACATCGCTCGGGCGCATGGAGAGAAGGTAGGTGGTCTTGCCGCCCTCCTGACGGTGGTTGATCACCACATCGTCAGGGTATTCGACGAGTTGCTGCACCACATAGCGCAGGAACTCGTCCATGAGAGTGTCAATCAGGCAGCAGCCACTTCACCGGAAGCCTTGCGGGCCTTGGTGATGAAGCTCTGTACCGTCTGGGAAGGACGGGCTCCGACGCTGAGCCAATACTCGGCGCGATCCAGTTTGATCTTGTAGTTGTCACCGGCCTGCTTCGGATCGTAGTGACCGATGAGTTCGATGAACTTGCCGTCACGGGGGCTGCGCTGGTCAGCCACCGCGATACGGTAGAAAGGATGGTTGCGGGCGCCTTCGCGGCGGAGTCGGATTGCTACTGCCATGGGAGTCGGTTCGGTAAGGAGTGATTTGGGGCGAAGCCTGGTGTTCCGCCGGAGGCGAAACGGGACATCATTTTTTTCATTTTTCCTGTGTTCTTGGCCAGTTTTTTCATCTGTCCAAACCTCAGCAGGAGGTTGTTGACCTCAGTGACCGAATTTCCACTGCCGCGAGCGATTCGTTGGCGACGGCGCGCGTTGAGTATCTCGGGGCGCTTCCGTTCGCCGGGCGTCATGGAGAGAATGATCGCCTCGACCCGCTGCAGTTCTTTTCCGTTCACTGCGGGACTAGGGAGATTAGCCGCACCTGGGATCATGCCAAGCAGATTTTCAAGGGGGCCCATCCGCCGGATCATCCGCAACTGGGCCAGGAAGTCCTCCAGATCAAAGGAGGCGTTCTTCATTTTGGCCTCCAGGCGGGACATTTCCTCCACTTCGACAGCCTCCGCCGCCTTCTCAACCAGGCTGACAATATCCCCCATCCCGAGAATGCGACTGGCGAGACGATCGGGATGGAAGGGCTCAAACTGCTCCACTTTCTCGCCGACACCGGCGAATTTGATGGGCCGACCGGTTACCGATCTGAGGGAAAGGGCGGCACCACCACGGGCATCACCGTCAAGCTTGGTCAGGATGAGCCCGGTCAGCCCTAGGGCGGTATGAAATTTCTCTGCGACGCTGACCGCCTGCTGGCCGGTGGCGGCATCGCAGACGAGCAGGATCTCCTGGGGTCGGAGCAGTTCCTTGAGTCGGACCAGTTCCTCAACAAGGGAATCATCAATTTCTCGGCGACCCGCAGTGTCGTAGATCTCGACATTCCCACCTAGGCTCTCGCACCAACTCTGGGCACGACGGGCCACGGCAAGGACATCCTTCTCCGAGGGATCGGGACGGAAAACGGGGACCTCGATCTGCTCACCCAGAGTCGCCAACTGGTCGATGGCGGCTGGCCGGACAAGATCGAGTGCAATGAGGAGCGGGGATCGGGCAGTTTCCCCCTGCATCGTGCTGAAGAGACCCGGGTTCTTGAGCAGTCTGGCCAGCTTGGCTGAGGAGGTGGTCTTCCCCGCGCCATTAAGACCGACGATCAGGATGCGGGTCGGTTTCCCAAAGTTGATCGGTGCAGCATCACCACCCAGCAGCGTTGTCAGCTCATCTTGGAAGATTTTGATGATCTGCTGACCGGGAGTAATGCTCTTGAGGACCTCCTCCCCCATGGCGCGTTCCTTGACCTTCGCGATGAAATCCTTAGCCACCGTGAAGTGAACATCGGCATCCAGCAGTGCGAGGCGCACCTCGCGCAGGGCGTCTGAGATGTTCGTCTCGGAGAGCCGTCCGTGTCCACGGAGGTTCTTGAAGGTCTGCTGAAGCTTGTCGGAAAGACTGGAAAACATGGGAGCCGATGAAACTAATCCAAAACTCCTGAACTTTCCACCTCCGACAGCGTCACCGGAGCAGAGCAGGTGAAATTCTCGCAGCGATAAATGGTAGCCTTCCCGTCGACTGTCTTCATGCCTGCAATCGAGGGAATCTTTCCCTCAAGCCAAGACTGTCCCTCTCCTCCATCCGCCAGCAGGATCACTTGATCAGGTTGGAAGCCCTTGCGTGCGGCGGCGATTAACAACTTCGTATCGGGAGCCTCTGGGTCTCCGGCAATCACAATCTGGCGACCAACACTGATGCTGTACCCGAGGGCTACCAAAAGCTGAGGCACTGCTGCTGGTATTCCCTCCAGGGTGCGCCCGGAAAGCGCAAAGATTCGCTCCGCTTTTTTCGCAAAATCGACATCTCCGAACACACGAGAGAATCGCAGGAGATTGAGCGCCGCCACGGAATTCGCCGAGGGTTCGGCCCCGTCGTAGTCCTCCTTGAGTCGCACGAGCAGATGAGGATCTCCCTCGGCACTGCTAAAATAGCCGCCACCCTCTTCATCCCAGAAGAGCCGATCCATGATCCCCTGCAAACCGCTCGCCCACTGGAGCCATCGGATCGAAAAGGTGGCCTCGTAGAGATCGAGCAGTCCCTGGATCAGGAAGGCGTAATCCTCGGCAAAACCCGTCTCCAACACAGCGCCCTGACGCCAACTGCGCCGCAATTCCCCGGTCACAGGCTCCGTGAGGTGCCCTTTGATGAAATACGCCGCTTTCTCAGCCGCCCCAACATATTCCTGATTTCCGAAGGCTACCCCGACTCGGGCAAAAGCCGAGATCATAAGACCATTCCATGCGCAGAGGATTTTGTCGTCGAGATGGGGGCGCGGGCGTCGAGATCGACTCTCAAAGAGGCTCTTTTTGGATCGCTCAAGAGAGTCCCGATCGCTCTCGGGTATCAACCCCTGCTCCATGAGCACATTCTTGCCAGTCAGCTCTCCATGAGGATCACTCGCAGGATCCACATTACCTTCAGCCACAACACCGTAATGAGTGCAGAAAAAATTCGCTTCTTCAGGCGGAAGGAGCGCCTCAATCTCTTCCTTAGTCCAGACAAAGAACGCCCCCTCGGCGTGCTGGGAGGAGCCGTGCTTCAAGAGACTGTCGGCATCTTCAGCAGAATAAAAACCTCCTTCAGGCGATGTCATTTCCCGCTGCACATAGCCGAGTATGCCATGGATAACCTCGGCATGGCTTTGTTTACCGGTCACCTGCCATGCCTCGAGGTAGGCCACGGCAAGCTGTGCCTGATCGTAGAGCATTTTCTCGAAATGCGGCACATGCCAGGGCCGGTCGACGGAGTAACGATGAAACCCTCCCCCCAGATGATCATGAATTCCACCCGCGGCCATGTGCTCGAGGGTACCGAGAACAGTCCGGAGTAATTTCAAATCACAGCCCGGTCTCCCCGCATGGGATTGCCTCAGTAGAAAGTAGAGGACCGAGGGACGCGGAAACTTGGGGGCGGATCCAAACCCTCCCCATTCCTCATCGTAGATACGTTGAAAATACTCCACTGCCCGCTCTAACGGGGCCTTGGCATCAGCCAAAGTCATGGCCTCGGATCGTGCAGACGCTTGAAGGGCAGCAAGGGAGCGAACAGCCTCCTGTTCGATCTTCTCCCTACTCTGTGCCCAAAGTTGGGCAAGTTGCATGAGTACGGAGGGAAATCCTGCGCGGCCATGCCTGTTCTCCGGCGGGAAATAGGTGCCTCCGAAGAAGGGCTTCAGATCAGGCGTGAGCCAGACGCTCATCGGCCATCCACCACTCCCGGTGAGTCCCTGGACATAGGCCATGTAGAGACGGTCGACATCGGGACGTTCCTCGCGATCGACCTTCACATTGATGAAGTGCTCGTTCATCAGGGCTGCGATCTCTGGGTTCTCGAAGGACTCGTGAGCCATGACATGGCACCAGTGACAGGTGGAATAACCGATCGAGAGGAAGATCGGTTTCTGCTCGCACTGTGCTAATTCGAAGGCCTCCTCACCCCACGGATACCACTCCACGGGATTTCCTGCATGCTGGAGCAGGTAGGGGGAGGTGCAGGTGGAGAGGGAATTCATCGGAGAGGATTTTAGGCTCTAGCAACTTAGGCTTTAGGCAGGAGAAAGCTGATTTTAAGACCCGAGAGTCTGGCAACCTAGCACCTAGCCTCCTAGGCAAGCAGATCAGGCTGCGAATCGGAGACCTTGTTCCTTGGGGTAGGAAGTCCGA
>CAIZIQ010000118.1 GCA_903933015.1 uncultured Spartobacteria bacterium
CATTAGGGTGTTTAGGCTATAGGCTGTTAGGGAAGAAGAAACCTGCAGGCTGAAACTTGAAAGCTGAAAATGAATTATCCCATCCGAGAGGGCAAATCCCCTGCACCTTTTTAGGTTTCAGCTCTCATCCTTCGCCCTCACCTCTTCCTCATATCCCCGGCTGTAGCGGACGAAAACGGAGAAAGCCGTGGCGTAGGCGATCCAGAACCCGGGAAATCCATCGAGGAGACCAAGCCTGAAAAAATAGGCCCTGATGAAGCGCCAGAGCGGCCTCAGGAGATTGGCCGTAAGCGACCAGCGCTTTCCCAACTGCTGCTGACGTTGGACGAACTCATCCGCAAAGGGACCGATCTTGTTCAGATAGCTCTGGATCGTGGGATAGGAATCATGCAGCAGGTCGCCGTCGAGATGCTTGACCGCACCTTCCACAAGGACGGTGTCATGCGCGGCATTGCCACCCATGCTGGCCTTGTCACGACGCACAAGACGGAGCTTGGCATCGGGATACCAGTCACCATGAGTGATCCATCGACCCAGAAAGCGGACCCTACGATTGAAGCGGCACCCATGGAACCATTCGGCATCGCCGCTTTGAAAAAATTTACTGACCGACTCTCTCAGCCCTTCGGAGAGCTCCTCATCGCAGTCGAGAATCAGCACCCAGCTCTGGGTGCAGGCGTCCAGCGCCACCTGCTTCTGGGCACTGTGACCGAGCCATTCCTGACGGATGACACGGGCTCCGGCCCCCTCGGCGACAGCAACCGTCCCGTCGGTTGATCCGCTGTCAACAACCACGATCTCACGAACCAGTCCGCGGACACTCGCGAGGCACTTGCCCAGTCGCATCTCCTCGTTGAGGGAGGTCACAGCGAGGGAAACAGGTGGGGTCTGATCGGGGGCACTCATGGTTGTGAGGATTTTTCGGATTGCTTCGCCCGTTCCCAGAGATCGTTCATCTGGTCGTGGGAGAGATCCTTGAAATCCTCCCCCTCAGCAACGCTCCTTTCCATGAACCGGAAGCGTTTCTCGAATTTTCCAGTGGCGGCACGGAGCGAGGACTCGGCATCCATGGAGAGGATACGGGCGAGGTTCACCACCGCAAAGAGAAGGTCTCCAACCTCCTCGTTGAGGCGTTCCCTGGAAACTTGCCGACCCGAGGCAGCAATCTCCTGTTCCACTTCCGCAATCTCCTCGCGGATTTTCTCAACGACATCCTCGGGGCGCTCCCAATCGAAGCCCGCTTTCGCCGCCTTTTTCTGGATTTTCTGGGCCTTCACCAGGGCGGGAAATGCACGGGCCACACCGTCGAGCAGTGAGGTCTCGGGCGCTTCATCCGGTCCCTTGGCCGCGCGCTCGGCCCGTTTGATCTCCTCCCATTGCGTGAGGACGGCCTCGCTGGTCGCGACTGAAGAATCACCGAAGACATGGGGATGACGGCGCACCAGTTTCTCGGAGGCGGAAGCGGCGATTGCATCGAGGGTGAAAGCTTGCTGTTCCGAGGCGATCTCAACCTGCATCAGGATATTGATGAGCAGATCGCCGAGTTCTTCCTTCAAATCGGCAGCATGATTGCGCTCGATGGCATCCACCACCTCGTAGGCCTCTTCAATCAGGGAGGGACAGAGTGATGCCGCGGTCTGCTCTCGATCCCAGGGACAGCCTCCGGGAGCCCTCAGTCGGGCGATGATTTCCCCGAGCTGATCGACGGCTTGGCTCATGGGCTAGGTGATCGTAGGGACTATTCCTTGCCACCGCTGCGCTGCAGGATCGCGCGGCGTGCCTGCTCCAGGGAGTTCCGTTCCGCCTCGCTCAGGCTGGCAATCCCTTTCCGTCCGATCTTTTCGAGCAGGCGGTCCATCTCCATCTCAGGATCAACAGGAGGAGCCTTCGGCTCGGAGGATCCGCGTCCCGCGGATGCGGAGATGCCCCCGGGCATGACGGAAAAATTGGCTTTGGAACCTTTGGGACGCTGGAACTTGGGGAGCGACCATTGGAAACGGTATCCGAACATCGGTTCCTCGAATCCCGCACGTCGCATCAGCATGACCGCGAGGGAACAGGATGCCACAAGCACCAGCACGCGCGGCGACTGATGATCTGCCAGCAACTGGAGAGAGGAGATCGCCAGAAGGCCCACAAAAACCCAACGGGCGGCCAATCCGAAAAAGAATTGAGCACCGGGATGCATCGCGACAAAGGCGGCGAAGACCGCGAAGTTCACCTCCTGGGCACCGGCGAAGGTCTGTGGAATCCCAGCGTAGCCGAATGCCTGCAGCAGAAGGGGACCAATCAGGATCAGACCTGCGTAGAGAATGGCAAATCGCTGCCATCCCAGGCCGTTCTCCACCTCGCGGCCAAAGTAATAGAGCATCACCATCTCAAAGAGAAACCAGATCGAGGGACCAGCCACGAAGGCGTAAGTAAAGAGCCTCCAGACCTGTCCATGGATGACGGCAGTGCTGCTGTAGGCGAGAAGATCAAGCAGGGCGCCATGTCCCGAGGCAAGCAGCAGGGTTGCGGTTACCATCGCAGCGCTGTGGAACGCGACCAGCAGGGTGATCAGGCGGACCGGAAACTCGCCGAGGTAAAAGAGGGGTTCGTTCTCCCCCGGAAGCATGGCTGCGGACATCCCTTGAACTTAACTGCTGCAGGGATCCGCCGACAAGGGAAACACGGATGAAATCGTGTGACGGCGCGACTTGAAAAAACAGGATCTCGCACGAGTTCCCCGCGGCCGCTATCATTAGGTTCACGATGAACATACAACGCGACACGACACACCCGGCGGATGTCCTCAAGAGCGCCATGGAGCGCATCTACAGCTACAAGATGACCACCACGTCGGGCGGCAATCTCTCGATCCTCGACGAGGACGGGTCGCTCTGGATCACTCCGGCACGCATCGACAAAGGGGGGCTGAAGCGCGAAGACATCGTCGAGATCCGTACCGACGGTGAGATCCGGGGGCTTCACAAACCGTCATCGGAATATCCGTTCCATCACCGGATCTACAAGGCCCGTCCCGACATCAAGGCGATCATCCACGCCCATCCGGTCGCCCTCGTTGCCTTCAGTATCTGCGGAAGGCGTCCCGACACCCGTCTCTTCCCGAAGGCACGCGCCATCTGCGGCGAGGTCGGATTCGCACCCTACGCACTTCCCGGAAGCGAGGCCCTGGGCATCAGCATCGCGGAGGAGTTCGCCAAGGGAGTCTCCTGCGTGATGCTTGAGAACCACGGCGTGGTGGTCGGTGCGCCGACCTTCCGTGAGGCTTTCAGAAAATTCGAGACCCTTGAGTTCACAGCCAAGACCATCCTGAAGGCTTCCGTTCTTGGCGACGTCCGATATCTCAGCGAGAGCACGCTGACCACCGAGGGTGAGAGAGGGGCGCTGCACGAGCATTTTACACCGACCGCGGCCTCTGCACGCGAACGCGGCCTGCGCCGCGAGATGAGTGAATTTGTGAGGCGCGGATACCGCCAACGCCTGCTCATCAGTACCGAGGGGAGCTTCTCGGCGCGCGTTTCGGACACGAGTTTCGTTATTACCCCGAGAGGCTGCGACCGTGCCCAACTCACGCCGGAAGAGCTCGTGCTCGTCGACAACGGACGCGCCGAGGAAGGAAAGAGGGTCAGCTTCGCCTCGCGTCTCCACGGGGCGATTTACGCCCGCCATCCCTCGGTCCAGGCAATCATCAACGCGACGCCTGTGAATGCGACAGCCTACGCGGTGAGCGGAGAACCGCTCGACACGCGGACGATTCCGGAAAGCTATGTCTTCCTGCGAGAGGTCGAGAAACTTCCCGTTTCCGTTCTTTCGGAAGATCCAACCAACGTGGCTCCGCGGCTTTCCCCGAATTTCCCGGTCTATCTGATCGAGAATGACGGGGCGATGGTCCTGGGCACCTCGCTGCTAGATGCCTTCGATAGGCTTGAAGTCCTCGAATCGACCGCCGAGGCCTTGATCAACAGCAAATCGCTCGGGCCGGTGCGCGTGATGGGAGAAGCCGTCATCCGTGAACTCGAGGAGGCATTCCACCTATCCCCCAGGTAACACACAAGTAATGCACAGCATCACACATCCATGAACCTGCTCCATCAGTTCACCGGAACCAACGAGGTAGCGCTTGCCGTCCTCGTGATCTCCATCATCTCGGTCGTCGGCCTCGTCCTTTCGTCCATCAAGTTCCGGGGCGTCGGCCTCGGTATCACGGGAGTCCTCTTTGCAGGACTCTTTTTCGGCCACATCGCTTGGCACATCGACGACGGGGTGCTGCAGTTCCTCAGGGAGTTTGGCCTCATTCTCTTTGTTTTCACGATCGGCCTTCAGATCGGTCCCGGATTCTTCGCTTCTCTCAAAAAGCAGGGACTGCCTCTCAACATCTGCGCCGCCCTTATCGTGGTTGTCGGGGCGGCCCTGGCCCTTCTCATTGCGAAGATTCTCGGGATCAATCACCTCGCCGCGGCTGGACTCTTCTCCGGAGCCACAACCAACACTCCATCCCTCGGCGCCGCACAGCAGGCGATCACAATGCTTCCCCATGTGGATGCGGCCTCCAAGGGACTCCCCGCACTTGCCTATGCGGTCGCCTACCCTGGGGGTGTCATCGGTATCATTCTCTGCACCGTCCTGCTCCGATTGATCTTCCGGATCAATACCAAGGAGGAACTTGCCGCCTTCGAGAAGGAACGGCGCGGTCAGACCCCTTCGCTCAAACGCCTCAATATCCGGATCACCAATCCCGCCCTTAACGGACTGACCATCGCCGGAATCCCCGGACTTCCCGAGGCAGGGGTGGTGATATCTCGCATCCAAGCCGCCTCCACGGGAGAGATCGACGTCGCCACGGGGCAGATGGAACTCCATGTCGGCGACACGCTACTTGCTGTCGGCACTTCGGCGGATCTTGAACGCTTTCAGGATGGTATAGGGGAACGCTCCGAGCAGGATCTGCTGGCAGGCGACTCGGGCATCATCTACCGCAGGATCATCGTCACCCGGAAAACGCCACTTGGAAAGACGCTCCGGGAACTCGCCCTCCACACCATCTGTGGTGTAATCGTTACGCGTATCCAGCGCGGTGAAATCGAGATTCCTGGGGCACCCGACACACGCCTTCAGTTCGGCGACACTCTTCTCTGCGTGGGTGACGCAAAAGGACTCGATCAGGCTGCCAAACTCCTTGGGAACTCCCCCAAGGAGCTCGGCCACACCAACTTCCTTCCCGTCTTTCTGGGGATTGCGCTGGGCGTTGCGGCGGGACTCATCCCCGTCGCCCTTCCGGGGCTCCCTGCCCCGGTGCGCCTGGGATTGGCCGGTGGCCCGCTGGTGATCGCAATCATCCTGAGCCGAATAGGCCAGATCGGACGCTTGGTCTGGTACATGCCTGCAGATGCGAATCTGGCACTCCGCGAGTTGGGCATCGTGCTCTTCCTAGCCTGCGTCGGACTGAAGGCCGGGGCAAAATTCATCCCCACGCTGATGAGTCCCGAAGGCCTCTCCTGGTTGATCGGGGGCTTCTGCATCACCCTGATCCCGATCCTACTAATCGGAATCGGTGCTCGCCTGATCCTCAAGATGAATTACATCACGCTCTGCGGCCTGGTCGCCGGCAGCATGACCGACCCACCTGCGCTCGCCTTTGCCAACACCATGGTCAAGAGCGACTCTGTTTCTATCTCATACGCGGCGGTCTACCCGCTGACGATGCTCCTTCGTATCCTCTGCGCTCAATTGCTGATCCTGCTCTTCGGATAGCAGTATTCCGCCCTCCTCCGAACCGAGAATTTTCCCCGCGTGGGAGGAACGGAACGTTGCAGGCCAACACTGCGTTCCGAGAAAAAAGTCCAGTGTACTCCCGAAAATAATGCTTAAAAAGCACCAAAAATATGTTTCAGAGACTGCTCCGGATGGCACTTGCAACGGCAAAAAAAAGGGCGCACAAAAGGTCAATGAACACACCGAAAAACGCAGTGAAACTTGGTGAAAATCAACCCGCCATCCCGCAGGTGACAGCCTGGGTGAAGGAGATCGCGGAAGTGACACAGCCCGATGCCATTTTCTGGTGTGACGGATCCGAAGCCGAGGACAAGCTGATGAAGGACCGTATCGTCGACTCCGGCGCGGGCCTTTGGCTCAACCCCGACAAGCGTCCCAACTCACTGCTCGTCCGCAGCGATCCCCGCGACGTCGCTCGTGTCGAGGAACGCACCTTCATCTGCTCCAAGTCGAAGAAGGATGCGGGCCCGACCAACAACTGGCGCGAGCCTTCCGTGATGAAGGCCAAGCTGAACGGCCTGTTCCAGGGATGCATGAAGGGACGCACCCTGTATGTGATACCTTTCAGCATGGGCCCGGTCGGTTCCCCGATCGCCCAGTACGGCATCGAGATTTCCGACAGCCCGTACGTCGTCGCGAACATGCGCACGATGACCCGTATGGGTGCACCGGTTTACGAGCAGATCGCCAAGACCGGAAACTTCGTGAAGTGCCTCCACTCCGTCGGCAGGCCCCTGGCATCCGGCGAGAAAGATGTCCCCTGGCCCTGCGACCCTGAGAACACCTACATCACTCACTTCCCCGAGGAGCGACTCATCATGAGCTACGGTTCGGGATACGGCGGCAATGCGCTGCTGGGCAAGAAGTGCTTCGCCCTGCGAATTGCATCCGCCATGGGACGCGACGAGGGGTGGATGGCCGAGCACATGCTGATCCTCGGCGTGAAGGATCCCTCGGGCCAGAAGACTTATGTCACTGCAGCTTTCCCGAGCGCCTGCGGCAAGACCAACTTCGCCATGATCATTCCGCCCAAGCATCTCAAGGAAGAGGGATGGGAAGTCTCCTGTGTCGGCGATGACATCGCCTGGATCAAGCCCGGTCCCGACGGTTGGCTCCGCGCCATCAATCCCGAGGCCGGCTTCTTCGGCGTGGCTCCCGGCACCTCGTACGACAGCAATCCGATGGCGATGGATTCCATCAAAAAGGACACCATCTTCACCAACGTCGCGCTCACGGATGACGGCGATATCTGGTGGGAAGGAATGTCCAAGGAGGCGCCAAAGCACTTGATCGACTGGAAAGGCAAGGATTGGGTTCCAGGCCAAAAGGATGCGGAAGACAAGCCCGTACTCTCCAGCCATCCGAACAGCCGGTTCACCGCCCCCGCAAGGAACTGTCCGATCATCGACCCCGATTGGGAGAATCCCGAGGGTGTACGTGTCAGCGCGATGGTCTTCGGCGGTCGCCGAGCCACCACGATGCCGCTGATCTTCCAGGCCTTCAACTGGGTGCATGGAGTCTATCTGGGTGCCACCGTCGGTTCCGAGATGACGGCCGCAGCCGCCGGGACGATCGGTCAGGTGCGCCGCGATCCGATGGCCATGCTCCCCTTCTGCGGCTACGACATGGGCGACTACTTCGCCCACTGGCTGGAGATGCGCAAGCTCGTGAAGCATTTGCCACGCGTGTTCCATGTCAACTGGTTCCGCAAGAGCAGCGAGGGAAAGTTCCTCTGGCCCGGTTTCGGAGACAATATGCGCGTTCTCAAGTGGATCGTGCAGCGTTGCGGAATCGGCGCCCATGCCATCGAGACCTCGATCGGATGGGTTCCCGAATACCAGGATCTTGACATGAAGGGCCTCGAATCGATGACTCCCGAGAAGTTCGAGGAAGTTCAGAAAATCGATCCCACCGAGTGGCATCGTGAACTGGTACTTCAGGACGAGCTTTTCATGAAGCTCTACAGTCATCTGCCGAAGGAACTCGTCTTCCAGCGCGAACTGCTCATCTCAAGGCTCTAATTGGAAGAACTGAGGCAGGCAGAGTGAAATATGGAACTCAGGAAAACGGGAACGGAAATGGGGTGATCCTCATCAGCCTCTGCTCTTGCTGATTCTTCCCGAGTTCCTGTTTCCCATATTAATAATTTCCTACAGCCCGCCTTCACAGGGGCGGGGTGATCTTCATCAACTCCGCAAAGACCGCTCCGATGAAGACATCCACCTCGGCGCGGAGCGGGAGACGCCGCTTGTCATCCGACATCCAGACCCGGCCCGAGTGGAATTTTTTATGGGGCGCGAGTCGTCCCTTCCGTTCACCAAGGAGCTCTATCCTCTGAATCCCCACGGTGAACCGGATCGCAGGAATCTCTCTTCCCATTAACTTCACGACATCCCTGCCCTCCACTGTAAGATCGACCAGATAAGGATTTCTGTCGGGAAAGACGGTTAGTCTCAGACGATCTCCGTCATGAAGCGGTTGGCTCCGTACAAAAAGCATCGCCGTGAAAAGATCCCTAACTCCGGGCAGTGGGGAGTAGAGCCATGGCTTATTCTCGGTTGTGAAGCGGTGGCAGGCGAAGACCGTATCGGGAGTGAAGCTGGCGTCGCTTAGAAACATCCCTTGGGGGCCTTTGATAATATCCTCATCCATGTGAAACCAGGAGGGAACTTGCCCATCCTCTCCCGCTTCACCGTAATAATCGGCCCGGTAGTTCCAGAGTTTGTGCACCCATTCATTGGGACCACCCGAAGCCGCGATCCGCCGCCTGGAAGGGTCGGGGGCCTCCGTGATCCTGACCACCGCACCACCGGCGGCAACACCCTCCCAGCCGAAACGATAACTCGCCTCAAACCCCTCGATGGGAGGGAAAGGCGTCGTTGGGGGTTGTGTCAGAGTTGCATCCCACGCCGCAAATGGGTCGGACCCAGTATCCGCGCGAAGTCGCCCGCCGAATAATCCGGCAAACAGCAAAAGACTCAGGATCCCTTGGATGAGGGCAGGAGGGGCGTCGCGGTGTCTGAGGAAATCCATCCGGTAAGGCCAGGGCCTGCCGAAACATACCACCAAGCCCCGTTGCGGGACAGGATAGTGAGCAAGGAACCGGAAGGAATCGTGCTTGTGGAATCGGCGCTGTCCGCCGGAGTCTGACGCAGTGCAGGAGCATCTTTGGCGGTCACGACAGCCTCGCCACCCGCAGTCCTTCTCGGGTCGGCGAGTGTTCCAAGGATCGAAGCTCCATGCCCAAGGATGAAAAGGAGAAGTGTTAGGGCGATGAGCACCTTGCGCCTTGGACCAGCAACAACGACCACCACAAAGGTTAGGGCACCGATCCATCCAACCACGGCGCCGGCGAGAATCACGGCTTCGGGATGAACCGCTGAATGGATGCTAACGCGCCATCCCGACGGGACGGGTAATCCGAGCATCCCGAGAACGGAAGCAAGTTGTCGCTGCGCCGGTGCGAATGAGGGGTCCAGCAGGAGAGCCCTGCGGAAGGAGAGTGATGCCGCCGCGGCATCCCCGTTCTTCTCCTCGGCCAGGCCCCGATTGTACCAGAGTTCGGCCGACCCCTTGTTTGCAAGTTCCGGGGAGGCAAGCAGGGCCTTGTACGCATCGAGGGCATCGATCGGATGGCCTGCCGCAAGAGCGGCATTCGCCGCGCCAACCTGATCCGAGAGCGTGGCCCGGGCACCGGGAACCATCAGGAAGGCGAAGGCCACGGCTATTGCACTGGTGAGCAACTGGAGAAAAAGGCGTTTCATCGGGATAGGGGAACCTGCAGTAATGCCAGAAGATCAAGGAGAGTTTTTCTCTCCGCGGCCGTGAGGGGAATGGAACCTCCCACGCCGTACTTCAGGAGATCGCGTCGTTCGCCGATACGTGTCGTCACGGCCTCCCGTTCCGGCGAGGACTCGGCGATGAGTTCCACATACTCCAACGCGGAATCATATGCGCCGGCCGCATCGACGGTTTCGGAATTCAACTTCTCCCAGAGGGTGGCGATGCGGCGCTTGCGACGGGTGGCAGGACTTCCTCCGCGGGACTCGAGGTCCCGCAGGTAGAGGACGACTGCCAATCCCGCGGTCACCAGGACCATCACGATCGTTCCGATCAGGAAGCCGGCGCGATGGAAAGGCGTCTTCCAGGAGTGCAGGGTGAGGCCGGGAAGCGGATTGCCGTCGTTGGGAGTCGCCGTGGGTGATGGTTTCGGCGAGGACGTGGGTGCGCCCGGCGAGGCAGATGCTGCCGGTGAGGGAAGAGCGGGCGGGGCGGATGTTCCGGGCGATGCCTCCACCGCCATGGGCTTGGCGGTCAGGGTCACATATTTCGCCACCACGGGGTCGAAATAGGAGAATTCGGCACCTGGAGAATCATGCTGTGGTTGCTGCGCGATGAGCGTGAAATCAAAAGTCTTCACCCCGCTGTAATTCAACTCGTCCGCTCCCTCAAATTTGTCGGCCGGGGGATAGCTTCTCCAACCGTCGTCATCGGTCAGCACCGGGGCACCCATACCCTTGAAATTTCCACGGCCATCCACCTTGACGATCAGATTGACCGGATCGCCCGGAGCGGGACGGCGGTTGGTGATGAGCGAATCGATCTCAAACTCACCCACGGCTCCGGCAAAGGAAGCGGGACGCCCCTCCTTCGGAAGAGGCAGTACCTCAAGATGGAGAGGGGATGTCTTGACCGTGAGTTCCTTGGTCTGGGAGAAGCCTCCCTGGCCTCCCAGTAATTGCTGGAAGACGGGATCGTCGAAGCCTGGGGGAAGACCTCCCGGAAGTTGGATCTGGCTGTCGAGTTTGGCGGGGGCGACATCAACGGATCCGGGCTTCACCGCGGAGAGAAGGGAATGGAAGGTCAGGACATTGTAGGTGACCCCATCGCGAACCTCCCGTCCTTCCTTAGGATCAGGGAAACGCTCCACAAGGATCCCCTCGCTTCCAAAATCAACCCGACCCCGGACCTGAACGGGGAATCGGGCGTCAAAATAATAACGGATTTCCACGGGGGTCATCTCCCCCACATAGAGCATCGTCTTGGGGCACGAGATCTCGCCGAAGGCAATTTTGTCGATGGCGGGACGCAGGGCGGGCGATCGAGGTCTCCTCGGCCCGAATCCAGGCATCGGCGGCGGCATCTGCGGTGTGGACGGAGCAACCTGCTGGGGAGCGGTCGCGGCATCCTCAACCTTCAAAGAAAGAGGGCGGGTTTGGAACATCCGGCCGTCTGCACTGACAGTGACGGGAGGAATCATGAAAGTTCCGGCCCGCTGGGGCATGATGCTGTAGCTGTAGACAGCGGATGAAGAGACGTGAAAGTTCACCATCTGAACCTGGGTCGACTGGCCGGTAAGCCTGACCTGCAGACCATCGGCATTGATCTGCTGGGGAACATCGGCACGCTGCGCTCCGGCAACCGTGACCTGCAACTCACCCATATCACCGGATCCGATAACGGGCCTCGGAAGCACGGCGCTCACAGAAATATCGGCTGCCATGAGGGAGCTGGATCCCAGCACAAACAATGCCAGGGGGATGATTTTGGAATATCGGGAAGCCATGGTTCGCGGGAAGACTACCAGTCGTGAAGTGGTTGTTCCACCGCCCTGTTCTGCTGGTTGCTAAGTTGATGGGCCTCCTCATCCTGAACTGAACGAAGCAGCGCGCGCGCCTGATTGGGGCTCATCTTCCCATCCTTGCCCTCCTGGGCTTCCGCGGCTTGGGCACCCTGTGCGTTGGCTCCCTGTTGATCTTTTTTCTGCCCCTGCTGACCTCCGCCGATGGAACCCTCTTTTTTCTGCGCGGGCGTGGGCGTGGGTTGGCCACCTTGTCCCTGCTGTTGCTGACCGTTTTGCTGCTGTCCGGATTGGCTTTGTGCTCCGGATCCTTTTCCCTGATCGGGAGTCGGCGTCGGCGTTGCCTGTCCTTGGTTCCCCTGCTGTTGGTTCTGTTTGTTTTGCTGATCCTGATTGCCGCCCTGGGAACCTTTGGAGTCCTGAGGCTTACCCTGATCGTTGTTCTTCTGGTCTTGGTTTTTCTGCTGATCACTCCCGTGCGCACCGTTCTGCGACTGATCGTTCTTCTGCTGATCCTTGTTCTGGTCCTTCTTGTCATCCTGACCATTGCCGCCTTGGGACTGGTCGCTCTTGCTCTTATCCTTGTCCTTGTTTTTGTCGTTCTGATCCTTGTTGTTTTTCTTGTCCTGCTTCTGGGGAGGTTGCTGCTTGTTGATGTCCTCGATCAGCTTCTTGACGATGTCACGGTTTTCCTTGGCCAAGGCATTGGAGGGATGCTCCTTGAGGACGGTCTCGTAGTGCTGGAGGGCGTTTTTCCAGTCCGAGATCTTGGCCTCCTTGCCCTCGGCCGCCTCACCGGAACGAACCAGAGAGTTCGCGAGATTGTAGGTGGCGGCATCCCTGACCTTGGGGTTGGCCGAGGTCATGGCTCCCGCGAAGTAATCGGCGGCCTTTTTGAAGTCGCCCGCCTTGTAAGCAGCCGCCCCCGCGTCGAACTTGATCTCGGGGGCGTTCGCTCCGGACTGGAGTTTCTTCTCGAAGTCCTTCAGCGCCGCCTCGTAGTCACCTTGCTGGTAGGCGTTGATTCCCGCCGTGTCGGCATGCATCGAGCGGGGCGCCATGGTCAGCAGGAGTGCCAGAACCGCCACGCCGACTCCGCTTCTGCGGCGACCCTCGCCGAGCACCGTCCAGAGCATCATCAGGACAAGCGCAGCGGTCGCCGGCCACTCATAGCGCTCGATCGGCTTGCGGGAGGTCAGGGTGCCGTTCTCCTCCTGATCCATCGGAACGATTCCCTTGTCGTAGATGATCGAGGCGGCATCCTGGCCGTAAGGGAGGTAGAATCCGCCCGTGGCCTGTGCGATCTCGTTCAACCTCGATGCATCAAGCTTCGAATTCACCGGTCTTCCGCCCTCATCCCTCACGAAATCATTCCGTCCATCCGCGGTCTTGACGGGGATCAGCGATCCCGAGGCGGATCCGAAGCCGATCGTGTAGATCCTGATGCCCGCAGCCGCGGCATCCTTGGCCGCCTCGACGGCACTTTCCTCGAGTTCCTCACCATCGGTCATGAGCACCAGGGCACGGCTCATCGTCTCCCCCTTGCCAAAGGCCTCGATCGCGAGGCGTATCGCCGAGGCGATGTCGGTACCCCCCTTGGGGATCGTGTTCGTGTCGAGATCCTCGATCGATGTGAGGACGGCTCCCTTGTCCAGGGTAAGCGGTGCTTGAAGAAAGGCGGTGCCCGCAAAGGCGATCAGTCCGACGCGGTCGCCGCGAAGCAGGTTCAGGAGATCCTGCGAAATGAGTTTCGCGCGACCGAGGCGCGTCGGCGCAGTGTCGGTCGAGAGCATGCTGCGCGAGGTGTCGATCGCGATGATGACATCGCGACCCTTGGCCCGGATCTCCTGATCGAGCGATCCGTAGCGCGGCTTGGTAAGGGCCACGATACTAAGGGCAATGGCTCCGAGCAGGCATGCGATCCTGAGATTACGCTTGAAGTGACTCACCTGTCCGGCGAGCGACTGCTGGAGACGCGGGGCAAGGATCTTGGCCAGCAGTGCCTCGCGCCGCCTCGCCGCATCGATGAAGAGCCAGGCGACCGGCAGCAGAAGCAGGAGCGCCCAGCACCATGCGGGCGCTCCAAAGGTCAGCCTGTCATCCAGAGAGGTTAGCAAAAGGGAGTCCATGAGGGTCAGGGAAGGCGACGCCAGATTGTCTGGGAGAGAAGGGCCTCCGCCGTGAGCAAGGAGGCGGCCAGCAAAAGAAGAAGAGGGAAGTAATCGTGGTAGTCGGCGCTCTTCTCGACCTCGATCTTCGTCTTCTCGAGACGATCGATTTCCCGGAAAGTCTTATCCATCGAGTCGGTATCCGCCGCCCGGAAATATTTCCCGTCGGCAAGTCGCGCCACCTGGTCGAGCAGGTTCTCGTCAAAGTCGAACTTGAACTTCTGGTAAACAGTCGCTCCGAAGGGATCCTTCCCCACGGGAACGGGGACCATGCCGTCATTGTTCTCCCCATTGCTGCCGGCACCGATCGTGTAGATCTTGATCCCAAGTGCATGAGCCGCCTCGGCCGCCGTGAGAGGGAGTACTTTTCCGGCATTGTTAGCACCGTCGGTCAGCAGGACGATGATCTTGGTCTTGGAATCGCGGTCCTTGAGACGGGTGGCGGCCGCGGCGATCGCGGACCCGATCGCGGTGCTGTCCTCCACCATGCCGATCTGGACGCGGTCGAGATTACGGATCAGCCAGTCATGATCCAGCGTCAGCGGGCTGACGAGGTAGGGTCGTCCCGCGAAGGCGATGATGCCGATGCGGTCGTTGGGACGGGCCTCGATGAACTGTTGGGTAACCCGTTTCACCGTGTCGATGCGGTTCGCCCGCTGATTTCCGATCACATAATCCTCGGCCGTCATCGATCCCGAGACATCGAGCACCAACATGATGTCCACGCCGCTCGCGGTGACGTGCTCGATCGTCCGGCCCATCTGCGGCCGGGCAAGTGCAATGATCAGGCAACCCATCGCCACGTACACCAGCGAGGAAAGCACAGCCCCGGCACGGGAGCGGCGTCTCTTTCCAACCGCAACAACAAGCCGGGTCGAGGAGAAGAGGATGCCGGGAGTGCCGCCGATCTTGCCGCGCAACAGAGCGACCAGCGGGATCAGCAGAAGCCCGAGCAGGAAAATCGGGTGGACGAAGGTAAAATTGATGGAGGCCAGGAGAGGATACGATGCGTTCATGCATTCTCCTTTCCTTCGGAAGTTTTTGCTGGAAACGCCGGCGGTTGCTCGCCCCCAGGATTTTCCCCCGCGGCTGTTTCCGGAGGATGCTCGCCGCTCTTCACGAACGACTCGGCCGCCTCGATCAGGGCGAGTCGCTGTTGAGTGGTCGCTTCTCCCTGCGCATACTTGAGGTAGTCCGACTGATGGAGAAACTCTGCCAGCGCCGCCTGCTCCGCGGGCACGAAGCGCAGGGAGCCCTGCAAGGAGACAAGGAACTCCTCAGTTGTCTGGCGCGGCGCAGCAAGCCCGAGGGCCTCCCCCAGGAAGCGGCGCAGCACATCGGAGACACCGACACCGAAATCATGGTCATTCCCTTCACTGACCCTGCCGCGCAGCCTCCCGAGGGCATCCATGGCGGCGTCGCGCGGGGTGAGTACCGGCGTTTTTTTCCTACTGCGTAGCCACCAGAAGAGCGCCACGGCAAACGCGATGACCAGCAGCAAAACGATCATCCCCACGGGCGTCGAGAAGAAGGGCAGGGGTCCGACGATATCGTGGATCGGCGCGGGCGTGGGCGCACCGATCGCGGTGCCGGGAGCACCGCCTGCAGCCGGAGCGAAGCTGATTCCGGGAGCTTGGGACGAGTTGGTCATGCGGTCAGCCTCCTTCCGCGGCGATCGAAGAAGCTTCTCAGCACGGGCAGGTAATCCGTGTCGGTCCGGAGCGACACGGTGTCGATGCCACGAGAACCGAACACGGAATGGAGTTCCTTGGCCCGCAACTCCGACTGCTGGGCATATCCCCTCGAGATTGCACGCCGCGAGGTGTCGACCTCGATCTGCTCACCGGTCTCAGGGTCCTCGAGAAGAATCACCCCGACATCGGGAAGACTCTCCTCCGCGGGGTCGACGATCGGAAGCGCAACCATGTCATGGCGCCTGGCCGACACCGTGAGCGGACGAGAAAAATCACCCGTCAGGAAGTCTGAGATCACGAAGACGACGGCGCGGCGAGTGATCAGCTTGTTCATGTACTCCAGGGCGCCGGCCAGATCGGTGCCCTGGCCCTTGGGCTTGAAATAGAGCATTTCCCGGATTAGGCGCAGAATGTGGTGACGGCCTTTCTTGGGCGGAATGAAGAGCTCGACACGGTCGCTGAAAAGCAGGAGGCCCACCTTGTCATTGTTGTGGATCGCGCTGAAGGCCAGGATCGCGGCGACTTCTGCGGCCAGTTCGCGCTTGCTCTCCTCGACGCTGCCGAAGTTCCCCGAGGCGCTCACATCAAGCACGATCATCACCGTCATCTCGCGCTCCTCGGTGAATTTCTTGATGTACGGCTCCCCGGTGCGGGCGGTCACATTCCAATCGATCGCACGGATCTCGTCGCCCGGCGTGTAGGGACGGACCTCCTCAAAATTCATCCCGCGCCCCTTGAAGACGCTCTGGTACTGGCCGGCAAAGGAGGACTCCACAAGGCGGCGCGTCCGCAGTTCAAGCCTGCGGATCTTGCTCAGGATTTCCCGTGTGTCGTCGTGCATCGGTGGAAAGGCGGCGTGATGATGCGTCTCCGGGGGGGCGCCCCGGTTTTCGCATCCGGCGGTTCCTTAGGGCACCGGCATCCCGTCAAAGACCCGCTGGACGATCTCCTCGGAAGCAATCGATTGGGCCTCCGCCTCGTAGCTGACAGCGATGCGGTGACGCAGTACCTCGGTGCCGATCGACTTCACGTCGTGCGGGGTGACGTAGCCGCGTCCGTTGAGGAAGGCATGCGCCTTGGCGGCGAGCGTCAGGTTGATCGTCGCGCGGGGCGATGCGCCGTAGCGGATGAGACCATCGAGCTTAAGACCGTAGTTTGCGGGTTCGCGGGTCGCCCAGACCAGATCAACGATGTAGTCCTTCACGCGGTCGTCGACATAGATCGCATTCACGACCTTGCGGGCTTCGAGGATCTGTTCCGTGGTCACCATCGCATCGACGTTCAACTTGGGCGAGGAGGTCGCCATGGAATCGAGAATCGAGCGCTCCTCGCTGCGGGTCGGGTAGCCGACAATAACCTTCAGCATGAAACGGTCGAGCTGCGCCTCGGGGAGCGGATAGGTCCCCTCCTGCTCCAGCGGGTTCTGCGTCGCAAGCACCAGGAAGGGATCGGGAAGCTTGAAGGTCTCCTCGCCGATCGTGACCTGCCTCTCCTGCATGGCTTCGAGCAGGGCGCTCTGCACCTTGGCCGGAGCACGGTTGATCTCATCGGCCAGAATCAGATTGGCAAAAATCGGCCCCTTGCGGGTCGTGAACTCCCCATCGCGCGGGTTGTAGATGAGCGTTCCAACCAGATCGGCCGGAAGCAGGTCGGGCGTGAACTGGATGCGGGCAAAGTCCGCATGGATGCAGGAGGAAAGGGTGCGGACAGTGAGCGTCTTAGCCAACCCCGGAACACCCTCGAGCAGGACGTGACCATTGCCGAGCAGGCCGATCAGGAGGCTGCGGACGAGGCCCTGCTGACCCACGACGACGCGGCTCATTTCCTGGGTAAGGGGCTTGACCCAGGAGCTGGTTTCCTGGACGCGGCGATCGAGTTCTTGGACGGATGGGTTCATGCGTTGTGTTGGGATGTGAAAAAAAGTGCCGTGCGGTTAGGTTCGGTTAGGGAACGACTGAAATTCAGACAAGCGGAAAGGGGTGACGTTCAAAAAATATTTGTCTCCACTCAGTGCCGGACAACACGCCCGCGCAGGTCGATCGCCCTGGGAACGGCCCTGCCTTCCTCCCCGAGCAGGGTGAAATGGCCCATCTTCCGGCCGGGCTTCGCCCCACGCTTGCCGTAGAGATGCAGAAAGAGGCCCGGTTCGCACAGGAGAAGTTCCCAGTCGGGCTCCCCGCCGCTCCAGAGATCGCCAAGGACATTGATCATGACACCGGGAGAGCGGAGCTCTACCGGACCGAGCGGCAGGCCGCAGACTGCACGGATGTGCTGGGCAAACTGGCTGGTCATCGCCGTCTCCAATGTGTGGTGTCCCGAGTTATGGGGACGCGGTGCGAGCTCATTGACCATCAGCGAGCCGTCCGGCAGGACGAAGAACTCCGCCGTGATCAGGCCGATGACACCAAGTTTCTCCGCGATCGCCGAGGTGATCTGCTGCGCCCTGGTTGCCACGGAATGATCCAGCGGCGCCGGGGCGACCGTGACATCAAGGATCCCGTGGCGGTGGACATTCGCCTGAACGGGGAAGCATGCCGAGGCATGCTGCGGCGAGCGGGCACAGATCACCGAGGCCTCCGAGGAGAAGGCGATCCTCTGTTCCAGCACGGCCCGCGGCGCGGCAAGCTTTGCCCAGGCAGCCACCGTGTCATCGCCCGGCTTCAGGGAAATCTGCCCCTTGCCATCGTAACCGAGAGACGCCGTTTTCAGGATCGAGGGGGCATTCAGCGAGGCAAGGCCGGATGCCAACTCCTCGGCGGAGGTGATGACCCGGAAGGGGGCCACAGGAAAACCGTTGTTGAGCAGAAACTCCTTTTCCAGCACACGGTCCTGGCAGGTCCGGACCACGGGGGCCGAGGGACGGACGGGAACGCGCGTCGCGAGAAACTCTAGCGCACCAACCGGGATATTCTCGAATTCCACGGTCACGACATCCACCGCCTCCGCAAAGCGTGCCAGGGCATCGAGATCGTCAAAGGGAGCCGTGATCGCAAGGTCTGCACACCCGACTGCCGGCCCATCGGGCATCTCGTCGTAGACCGCGATGCGGTAGCCGAGACTCTTCGCCGCCATGGCCGACATCCGACCGAGTTGGCCGCTGCCTAGGATGCCGATCGTCGCACCTGGAAGAAATACCCCCGATTTGACAGGGAATTTCCCTTCCGGAGCCGCAGAAGCCCCGTTACTGTTGTCGCCTTCGATTTTGATCATGGATCGTCTGCTTTATCTGCTCGCTTTGTCGGTTGTGACGCTGATCCGATTGCTCCCCATCACGGTATGTTTCGTGCTGGGTCAGGCAATCGGGCTATTGGTGTGGATGATTCTGCCCGGCTACCGCCGTCTCTCCAAACAGAATCTCCGCATCGCCTTCGGCTCCACCCTGAGCGACCGGAAAGCCTCCTCCATCACGCTCCGTCACTTCCTGAACCTGGGCGCCAACATCCTCTGCTCCGTCAAGATCCCGGCCCTGAGCGAGAAAAAACTCCGCTCCCGCCTCCGCTTTGACCACGAGCAGAACTGGGAGGACTGGGTTGTCGGAAAGAAAGCGGGCGCGCGCGGCACCGTCGCGGCCCTCAGTCATTTCGGAAACTGGGAGATCAACGCCCAGATCGCGGAATTCGTGAAGCCTCGCCGTGCCGGCTGTGTCTACCAGGCCCTCCGCAACCCTCACATGGATGATCTGGTCAACCGTGACCGGCGCAGCCGAGGAGTCTCCACCTTCGACCGCAAGAAGGAGATGCAGGGTGCCGCCACCCTGCTCAAGGAAGGTGGCGTCGTCGGCGTCCTCATCGACCAGCATGCCGGAAACGCCGGGATCTGGATGTCCCTCTTCGGCAAGCTTGCCTCCACCTCCCCTCTCGCCGCGAGCCTTGCCCAGCGCACCGGTTCCCTCCTCGCCATGGTCAGCGTCCGCACCGTGGGCCTGGCCCGTTGGGTCATCTACACAAGCGAACCCGTCCCGACCGAGGGGCGTGATATCGCCGAGATCACGATGGATCTCAACCTCCTGCTCGAGCGGGAAATTCATCGCTCCCCTGCCGACTGGTTCTGGGTACACAACCGCTGGAAACTCCCCCACCCCAACTTCCTGCTCACCAGCGCCAAGCGCGGCATCCATCTCCCCGAGGGAACCGATCCGAAAACCTTCCAACCGCTTCACCTCCTCGTCCGTTCCCCGAACTGGCTTGGCGACGCCTGCATGGCGGCGCCCGCCATCCGCGCCATCAAGGCGGGCCGACCCGATCTTCACCTGACCATTCTCTCCCCGGCAAAGCTCGCTCCTCTCTGGCGGGAGATCCCCGAGGTCGATCAGGTCTTGGAGATTCCTCCCAAGGCCTCCCCTCGCAGCGTGGCGCGACTGATCAGAAAGAGCGGCCACTTCGACGCCGCGATTCTCCTTCCGAATTCCGTCCGCAGCGCTCTGGAAGTCTGGCTGGCCCGGATTCCCAGACGGGTCGGACGCGACATCCACCGTGGACGCCGCTTCCTCAACCAGACCATGTCGACCAACCGGAAGGTTCACCCCGTCGTGCATCAGAGTGAGGAACTGCTCACCATGGTGCGCCACCTGGGCGGCACCGCGCCGGCACCCCGGGCACCACGTCCCATCCCCCGGGGTCCCCTTCGCATCGGACTCTGCCCCGGGGCGGAATATGGGCCGGCAAAACGCTGGCCGATCGAGAACTACCGCGAGGTGATGGAGAAAATCTCCAGGCAGCACGACGTCACCTGGGTGATCGTGGGGACCGCGAAGGAAGCCGATCTCGGTGAAATGCTGATGCGTGGTTTCACCGGGAAAGCCGAGAACCTCTGCGGCAAGACCACGCTGCCCGAACTCATCGCCCACCTCAAGGAGTGCACCCTGCTCCTGACCAACGATACCGGAACAATGCACCTTGCCGACCTGCTCGGCGTGCCGGTCGTTGCCATCTTCGGTTCCACCGAGCCTGCTCTCACGGGGCCCCTTGGTGAAACCATCCCACCCCATCGGATTCTCCGACGCAAAGTCGAGTGCAGCCCCTGCTACCTGCGCCATTGCCCGATCGACTTCCGCTGTATGCACGAAGTTACCGTCGAGATGGTGACTTCTGCAGTGCTCGAATCGCTTTCAGCGGTTCCTCAAGGAGCTTGAGCCTTCCTGCTTTTTACCTTCCTACCTTTCACTTTTTTACCTCCTTTCCATGCTAAGCATCCGCAAACTCAAAAAAACCATGGGTGGCCGCACCCTCTTCGAAGAGGCCGACATGCAGGTCAACTACGGCGAACGCGTCGCGCTCGTCGGCCCCAACGGCGCCGGCAAATCGACCCTCTTCTCGCTGCTGCTCAAGAAGGACGAGCCCGATGCGGGCACCATCGAACGCGACGAGTGGACCATGATCGGCCACCTCGCCCAGGAGGGTGAAGCCACGGGGGAAGAGACCGTCCTTGATGTGGCGACTGGCCGCGCCGGTGAGTTGCCCGCATTGGAAAAGCGTCTCCACGAACTCGAACAGGAGGGCATCGTCGACACGCCCGAATACAGCGAGGCCTCCGCGAAGCATGCCGCCCTGAGCGATCCCAAGGTCGAGGCCAAGGCCAAGAAGATCCTCACCGGTCTCGGCTACAAGCAGGAGGACTTCGAGCGGAAGGCCAAGGAACTGAGCGGTGGCTGGGTCATGCGCGCCCATCTTGCGCGACTCCTTGTCATGGAGCCCGACCTTCTCCTGCTGGATGAGCCGACCAACCACCTCGACCTCGTCTCCCTCCTCTGGCTGCAGAACTATCTCAAGAATTATCCCGGCGCCGTCCTGCTCATCTCCCACGACAGACAGTTCATGGATGAGATCATCCAGACCGTCTACGAGATTGCCGAGAGCCGCCTCCACTCCTACTCCGGCAACTACACCGCCTACCTCGAGGAGCGTGAGGCGCGCTACGACCGGCAAAACGCCGCCTACAAGAACCAGCAGAAGGAAATCACCGACCTGCGCGAATTCTACGACCGCTTCCGTCAGGTTGCCTCCAAGGCCTCCCAAGCCATGAGCAAGCTCAAGCAGATCGAGCGCATGGAGCTGATCGAGAAGCCTATGCCTCCGCGCAAGCCCTTCCGCTTCCAGATCCCGCAGCCTCCGCGCGGAGGCCAGCGCGCCGTCATCCTCGAGGGCATCCACATGGCCTATCCGAGTTCCCAGGGAGAGCGCAAAGTCTACGAGGGCCTCGATCTCACCATCGAGCGAGGCGAGCGTACCGTCCTCGTCGGTCCCAACGGTGCCGGCAAATCGACCCTCCTCAAGATCCTTGCGGGACAACTCGAGTTCCAGAAGGGTAAGCGAATCGAGGGACCGAATGCGAAGATCGGCTACTTCAGCCAGCACCGCGCCGCCACCCTTGATGCGAACAAGTCGATCCTTGACGAGGTCAAGGCCAGCAACGGCGAACTCTCCGAAAACGATGCCCGCGGCATCCTTGGCTCCTTCCTCTTCCGCAAGGATGACATCTACAAGAAGACCTCCGTCCTGAGTGGAGGTGAAAAAACCCGGCTCAACCTGGTGAAGTTTCTCGTCGACCCACCGAACCTCCTCCTCATGGATGAGCCGACCACCCACCTCGACATCCACACCGTCGAGTCACTCATCATGGCGCTCGGCGCCTACGAGGGAACGCTCGTCTTCATCAGTCACGACGTCCACTTCATCCGGAAACTCGCCACCAAGGTGCTTCATGTGAACGCCGGGAAGGTTACCCCCTACCTCGGCGGCTACGATGACTTCCTCGAAAAGGTGGGAGCACTGGGGAACGAACGCGAAGCATTGACTGCCTAGCGGCCCGTCGGGCCCCACGCTATCAGCGATTTAGACGGGAGGCTGTTAGGTCAAACACGACACTCGCGCCAAGGCGCAGGGATTTTGGATGCAGGGCTATCCGCGTGAAGGAAAGCGTAGTAGTCCTACGCCGAACGTGCAGCACCACGCCTTGCTCCAAAAAAGCGCAAGCTCCCCTCTACAGCGTAGGGATGACGGGCACCCCCGCCGGTGCAGCCACGACGGGTTCGGGAGGAGCAGCAGAACTAAACCACGACTTGATCTCGTTCATCATGCGCCGGATGTGACGGTAGGAACGGACACAGACCATCTTGCGGTAGCTCTTCCAGGGGTTGCCCCAGTGCAGGATCTCGATCGTCACGCGGCGGACACCCCACTCACGCATGAGGCGGGGGGTCGGTTTGTAGAGGTCGATGGTATTCCGTCCGGAGAGGGCGAATCCGTAGTCGTCGATCTGGTAGATCTCGCCGGTTGCCCGGATACGGAAGATGGTGCCGCACGGCCAGCGGGCCCAGTCGGCGGCGGCACTCTTGACGATGCCGTAGCGCAAGGGAGTGCCGATCGCCGTTTTGGCGCCGTAGCGGATGTGGTCACTCTCGCTCTGGGTGTAGGCTGTAGTACGGACTTTTTGCACGGCGGCGCGCTGGAGCGGCGGCTCGTAGCGAGGGAGCGGATGAAGGCAGCCTCCCAGCAGCAGCAAGGGAAGTAGCAGGAGAACGCGCTTCATCATCGGGATTCAGGATGCAACGGATGCGTGGCAACGGCCAAGCAAGCAAATCAGGAAACTGATTAAGACCGAAGGTAGGAATTTATCGTCCCCCATGCCATCGCTCTATTGCTTACGCATTTATTGATCCGTTTGATTCCTGTCTCTTCACTTCCTGATTTGCTTGCTTGGCCGTTGCTTCGCATCCGTTGCATCCTGATTTCCATATTAAAACATTCGGTCATTCCTTGTTTCGAAATCGCCACACGGATTCTCTGGGCAGTTCGAGTCCTCTCTCCTAAATTGGTCCGATGCTGAATCCCATCGACCTGAAGGCGAACAAGAAGGCCTTTGAGATCAACATGGCCAAGCCGATCTATGGCACCTTTGCCGAGATCGGGGCCGGACAAGAGGTAGCACGTCGGTTCTTTCATGTGGGTGGGGCGGCCGGCACGGTTGCCAAGACGATCTCTGCCTATGACATGACGTTCTCGGATGCGATCTATGGGAAGAGCACCCGCTTCGTGAGCCGCCAGCGCCTCCGCGAGATGCTGGACCACGAATATGACCTGCTGATCGAGCGTCTTGACGAGAAGGTGGGAGAGGAACGGACGTTTTTCGCCTTTGCCGACACGGTGGCGGCCCGCTCGTACAGGACGCTGAACGAATCGCACGGCTGGATGGGCATCCGCTTCCAGGGCTCCCCCCGCACGGCACCCAACGAGATCATCATGCACGTCCGCATGCTCGATCCCCACAACATTGAGCAGCAGGAGGCCCTGGGCATTGTCGGCCTGAACCTGATCTACGGGGCCTTCTTCCTCCGCAAGGATCTCAAGAAGTTCATCGGCTCGCTACTCGACGACCTGACCTCGACGCGAATCGAGATCGATATGATCCGCTTCTCGGGACCCGACTTCGCGATGGTCGACAACCGCATCATGTGCCTGGAGCTGGTGACCCAGGGACTGGCGCATGCAGTCCTCTTCCGCCCCGACGGCGACGTGGAGCAGGCGGCCGACGCCTTCTACCACAAACCTCTCATCGTGGAGCGCGGAAGCTTCCGTCCGGTGACCAATGTCGCCTACGACATGCTGCAGTGCGGCAAAACCATGTTCCTGATGGAGGAGGAGCTGAACGGGGAGAAGCCCGAAATCCTGCTCGAGTTGACGATGAAGAACCTGATGAGCAGCGGCCATCTCGACCTCCAGGATTTCCTCGACCGTGTCGATATGCTCGGAGCTCTCGGTCAGACGGTCCTGATCTCGAATTATGGGGAGTTCTACCGTCTGATCCAATATCTGCGCCGCTACACCGACAGGCCGATCGGAATGCCGCTCGGCATCCCCAGCCTTCACGAGATCTTTGACGAAAAATATTACACCAACCTCGACGGGGGCATCCTGGAGGGGCTCGGACGCCTGTTCAAAAAAGGGGTGCGCCTTTACGTCTACCCCACGAAGGACGAGAAGGGCCATCTGGTCGAGGCGGGCACCTACAAGGTCGATCCCAGCCTGCGCGCCCTCTACGCTTACCTGTTGGAAAACCGCTTCATTCTGCCGATGGCCGGCTGCCATCTTGAATATCTCGGGATCAACTCCGAGAAGGTCCTGACAAAGCTCCAAGCTGGCGACTCGCTCTGGGAAACCATGGTCCCACCGAAGGTGGCGGAGATCATCAAGACGCGGAAGTTCTTCGGCTGGAAACCGAACGCCGCTTAATCCCGGAAGTTCTTAAAACTCAGGGCGACGCCGAAGTCCTTGGCACGCAAGAAGGTAATGACCTCCTGGAGTTCATCCCGCTTGGTTCCGGTGACACGCACCTGACGATCCTGCAGGGAGGCCTGGACCTTGAACTTCTCGGCCTTGATCGCCGAGGTAATCTCCTTGGCCTTGGTCCCTTCGAGTCCCTGGGTGATGACAAATTCCTGCCGCGTATTGCCGATGGAGGAAACGGCGGGGTCCTTCTGCTCGACATTGCGGAGATCGACCCCGCGCTTGGCGAGTTTGCCGATCATGATCTCTCGGACCCCTTTGAGCTTGTTGGCATCCTCCGCGGTGAGGGTGATGAGTTCCGGCTTGGTCAACTCGATCTTGGCGCTGCTTCCCTTGAAGTCGAAACGTGTCGCCA
>CAIZIQ010000119.1 GCA_903933015.1 uncultured Spartobacteria bacterium
AGCAATGTCAGGATTCTTCTTCTGAGGCATCAGGCTGGACCCCGTGGAGTGTCTGTCGCTGAGACGAGCAAAGCCGAACTCCGTGGTGGTCCAGAGCACGACATCCTCGGAGAGGCGGGAAAGATGCATCCCGACGATGGCCAGAGCGGAGAGGAGTTCGAGGGCGAAGTCCCGGTCGCTGACGCCGTCGAGGCTGTTCTGGGTGACACGGGAAAAACCTAGTTCCTTGGCAATCTCCTCGCGGTCGAGCAACAGGGTGGATGCGGCAAGGGCACCCGATCCCAAAGGAAGCTCGTCCATCCGTTCTGAGGTATCTGCAAGACGCCCGTGATCACGCTCGAGCATCTCCACATAGGCGAGAAGATGATGTGCCAGAGGCACAGGTTGAGCACGCTGCAGGTGGGTGTATCCCGGCATCAGCACGCTCTCATTCGCGGAGGCAAGTCCCACCAAAGCGTGCTGCAATCCCCTCACCCCCTGCTGAAGCGCCATGATCTCTTCACGGAGATAGAGGCGGATATCGGTTGCCACCTGATCATTTCGGCTGCGAGCCGTGTGGAGCTTTGCCCCGGCATCACCGATGCGGTTGGTCAGTTCCTTCTCGATATTCATGTGGATATCTTCGAGATCGACGGAGAAGGTGAATTTTCCGGCGGCAATTTCCTCACCGATAGCAAGGAGCCCCCTTTCGATGGATTGGAACTCCAAGGCCGTCAGAAAGCCTGCCTTCATCAGGGCACGGGCATGGGCGATACTTCCCCGGATATCGTGATGGTAAAGCCTCCAGTCAAAGGAGACAGATTCACCGTAATCCCTCAATAGGGTGGACATGGATTCCTCAAAACGACCGTGGCGCATCCCTCGTTTCTAGCGGATTTTCCCAACCACGGAAGCAAGAAGGGATGAAAAAGGTGTCAGAGGACTACGGCAAGAGAGAGCTGGTTGCCGTTGCTGCATTCCTGCCCTGGCGGGGTTCACCGGTCTTTCATCCATAGCCCCTGACACAGACACATTAGCCCGGGTCAACAGGAAAACAATCCTGGAAACGTATTTTTGTTTCTTGAGAAATGGTCCAAGGCTAACTATGAATAGCTCTTCGATTTTCCCCCGTAATGCACCGCATCCTTCTCATTGTCGCCATCGTCCTGTCGCTAGCTGCAGCCGCCCTTGGTTATCTGAATCGTAACAAACTGGTCACGGCACAGACTTCCATTGCCTCAATACAGGGAGAACGCGATGCAGCCAAGAAAGCAGCCTCGGCCTCTGCCACCGAACTCAAGGCCCTGAAGGAAAAAGCCGCTCTCGCAGCCAGCGATACGGAGAAAAATGCTGCGGAAGTCGCGGATCTACGTGCCCAAGTGGCCAAGGCAACTTCCGGAGTCGCTGATATCCAGAAACAGGTCGCAGATAAGGATGCAACCATCGCCCAGCAGAAGACCGACATGGCGGCCAAAGATGCCAGAATTTCCGAGCTTGAATCAAAAGCCAATTCTGCAGTTCAGGCTCCAAAAGCTTCGGAAGATCTGAAAAAACAATTGGAAGAAAAGGAAATTCTGGCCGCAAGCCTGGAAACGAAACTCAAGGATCAGGATGCCCAACTTGCCTCCCTGAAAGAGAGGGAGGCTCAGCGCCGCAACAAGTCGATGCGTAACGGGCTCGAAGGCAGGATCCTTGCAGTAAACCCCTCTTGGAATTTCGTCGTCCTGAATCTCGGTGACCGCAACGGCGTGGTTAATAATGCGGAGATGCTCATCAAGCGGGGATCACAGCTCATTGGCAAGGTTCGTATCACCTCGGTGGAGCCCTCAACTTCCGTTGCCGATATCGTCGTTAACAGTGTGCGCTCGGGTCTGAGCGTGCAACCCGGGGATACCGTGATTTATTCGGGACCGAACGAGGAGTCCGAGAACAAACTCTGATATCCCGGGAATCGTGAAAAAGGCCGCCTTACTTATCTTTTTATACCCGCTCCTGCTTACCGGCTGCCAGACCTCCAGCCAGGATGAGGCGGCGGCAGCAACTTCTGGAGCAGCTGTCAGCTCAATCCCCTGGAACAAGCCGGCAAGCTGGGAAGGCACTGGCGCCCTTGGTGGATTTTCTCCACAGGGCGGCCATTAATTTCACATACCTTATGCCGCTACCAGTGCTGGAAGCGGCAGAGATTTAAGAAATAGCGTGGGGGCGATATCCTGAATCTTCCGCAATGCGCATCCTAGCAGTTGATCCCTCGCTTCGCGGAACAGGCTTTGCGGTCCTTGATGAACAAGGAAAGAAGGTTCGCTGCCTCGAATATTCCGTGGTGAAAAATCCTCCCTCCCTTTCCCAAGAAGGCTGCCTTATGGCGATTTATGAGGCTCTGGGAAATGCTATTGAACGTCATCATCCGACCGCCCTGGCAATCGAAAAGGTCATCTATGTGCAGAGTTATGCCACGGCGATCGTTCTGGGTGCGGCCCGCGGAGCAGCAGTCCTGGCAGCAGCTCAACGGGGTCTTTCGATCCACGAGTACCCCCCCAAGCGGGTAAAGCAGGCTGTTGTAGGGCGGGGCGCCGCAAGCAAGGATCAGGTCGCCTTCATGATCCGCGCACTTCTTGGCCTCACGGAGACACCTCCCAGCGATGCTGCCGATGCAATCGCCATAGGCCTCACTCACCTCAGAACCATCGCTTCTCCAGTGGCGATCGTGACGGCTACCATCAAAAAATGAATCCCTCACTGGTTTCCAGTTGGTTGGGTCTCATTACCTATGAGCGGGGTCTGGAACTTCAGGAACAGCTGGTTGATGGTTTGGCGGCCGCGGAGTCAGGAGAACATCTGCTGCTTCTCGAGCATGAACCCGTTTATACGATGGGCAGATCCCGTGATGATTCGAGCCTGCGTGACGAACAGCAACTCCCCCACCCCATTTACAGGACCAACCGTGGAGGCCAGGCCACTTATCATGGCCCGGGTCAGTTGGTAGGTTATCCCCTTCTGAACCTTGCAGAGAGGGGAAAGGATCTGCACAGGTACCTTCGGTTTCTGGAAGAAACCCTGATTCTGGTTCTTGCGGCATACGAGGTCCAGGGATGCCGTCGTGAGGGACTGACGGGAGTCTGGGTGGAGGATCGTAAAATTGCATCCATCGGCATTGGGGTAAGGCGCTGGATTTCGATGCATGGATTTGCCCTCAATGTGGGAGAGGACCTTCCGGGGTTCGCATCCATCACTCCCTGTGGAATCTCCGGCGTGACCATGACCTCCCTTTCTCGCGAAGCAGGACGCATGATTGAGACCGAGGAGGTGGCACAAACCACCTCCTCGATCTTTACAGCTGAGATGGGAAAACTGCCGCTGGGGAAGTTTTAGTAAGGCGGGAAAGTCTTGAAAAGAGAGTTTCGGAGATTCGTCTCCTGAGGTCATTGCCCGTAACGCGCAGACGTTCCATGGCCAGATAAACCACAGGGGTTGTGAACAGGGTCAAGACTTGGGACACCAAGAGCCCTCCCACGATGGCGACCCCGAGTGGCTGGCGCAGCTCGGAGCCGACGCCCATCCCAAAAGCCAAGGGAAGTGATCCAAAAATCGCAGCCGCACTAGTCATCATGATCGGACGAAAACGGACAAGGCAGGCTTCGTAGATGGCCCGGCGCGGTTCGAGCCCACGTTCACGCTGAGCCTCGATGGCAAAATCGACCATCATGATGGCATTTTTCTTCACGATACCGACAAGAAGGATAATGCCTATCATCGCCACGATGCTCAGTTCCATTCCCCTGAGAATCAAAGCAAGCAATGCCCCCAATCCAGCCGTGGGGATTGTCGAAAGGATCGTCAACGGATGTATCAGGCTCTCGTAAAGCATCCCAAGAACGATGTAGACAGCAAGGATCGCAGCAAGAACAAGCAACGGAAGCGAGGTGAATGTTTCCTTAAAAAGGAGTGCATTCCCGGCAAACCTACCCTTGATCGAGGGAGGCATTTTCAGATCGCGCTCAGCCTGCTCAATCAGGCTTTCTGCCTCTCCAAGTGAAGTGCCCGGCGTCAGATTGAAGGAGAAGGTGACCACAGGGAACTGCCCTTGATGATTCAGCGAGAGTGGCATGTTCGTGTGTTCGAACCGCGCGATGGAAGCCAAGGGAATCATTTGTCCCGCGGCGGATTTCACATAGATCTTGTTCAGATAGTTGGGATCCTGCAGAAGCTCGTCATTGGCCACTAGAACGACATGGAACTGGTTGATTGTTGAATACATGTTGGAAACCATGTTCTGCCCGAAGGCATTGTTCAGGACCGAGTCAATCTGAGCAGGCTGAATGCCAAGGCTTCCCGCAAGGTTCCTATCCACGACCACTTTGACCTGGAGTCCCTGAAACTGTTGATCACTGTTGAGATCAGCCAACTGGGGGTACGATTTCAAATAATCCACCAACTTGGGAGCCCACTTCATGAGAGGCTCCAGGTTGTCGGCTCTCAGCGCATACTGGTACTGGGCACGAGCAATACGCCCCCCCATCCGGAGATCCTGCATCGGACTCAGGAAAACACGGGCGCCTTTCACACCCGCTAATTTAGGTCTCAGGCGGTTGATGAGTTCATCCACTGTAGCCTTGCGCTGCTCCATCGGCTTCAGGGAGATGAAGAAGCGTCCATTATTGAGAGCCCCCCCGTTACCACTCCCGATATTTGAAATCACGTAGTCGACTGCCGGATCGGAAGAGATGATCTTCGCAAGGGCCTTTTGTTTTTTTTCCATCGCGCTGAAGGATATGTCCTGAGATGCCTCCGAAACACCCGAGATAAAACCGGTGTCCTGCTGAGGAAAGAACCCCTTGGGGACAACTCCGTAAAGGAGGATCGTCGCCACCAGACTGGCAAAGGTAAAAGCGAGGGTCAGACGCCCATGGGCGAGCACCCAATTCAACCCCTCCCTGTAGAGATCAAAACAGGCGGCAAATCGACCCTCTAACCATTGGCCGAAAGGCCCATCCCCTGCATGATTTTCTGCATGCAGAAAACGGGCGCAAAGGGTGGGAGTAAGACTTAGGGAAATCATGGCGGAGACCAAGATGGAAGCGCTCAAGGTGACCGCAAACTCGTGAAAGAGACGCCCGATCACCCCCCCCATGAGAAGTATTGGGATAAAAACTGCTATCAAGGAAACGCTCATCGAGACGACCGTGAATCCAATCTGCCTTGCCCCGAGGAGAGTTGCCTCAAGCGGAGAATATCCCTTTTCAATGAGGCGGACGATATTTTCGATCACGATGATCGCGTCATCCACGAGAAAACCCACAGAAACGGTTAGGGCCATGAGGGAAAGGTTATCCAGGTTGTAGCTGCACAACCACATCACTCCGAAAGTTCCGGCAAGCGCCAGCGGTACAGTGATGCCGGCCACAAATGTTGGTCCCAGCCTACGAAGAAAGAGGAACATCACCAGGATCACAAGGGCGCTCGTGAGTACCAGCGTGAACTGCACATCATCCACGGAGGCGCGGATCGTCTGGGTACGGTCGCCAACCACCGTAAGATGAACTCCGGGCGGCAGCCACGCATGGAGTTGAGGGAGGATCTTCTCGATATCCTGCACGATACGGATGACATTGGCGTCGGGATCCTTGAATACGGGCAGGATCACCGCCCTCCGCCCGTTGACCCATCCACCTTGAAGTGTGTTCTCCGTTCCATTGACGATTCGAGAAACAGAGGAAAGCGGAATCGGAATTCCGTTCGTGGTCTGAGCAATCACCAGAGACTGATAGTCCGAAGCGTCCATCAACTGATTGTTGGCCTGAAGATTGAAGCTCCTCCCCTTATCTTGGATTGCCCCCAAGGGTGCAAAGTGGTTGGCATTGGTGAGGAAGCTCTGCATGTCGTTGAGACTCAGTCCCAGGCTCGCCAACTGAACCGGATCCACCTGAACTCGGACCGCCGTCTTGGCACCTCCCCAGAGTGCAACCTGGCTAACGCCGGGAACCTGACTCAGACGCTGCGAAATGATTCCGTCGGCAAGATTAAACACCTCCGAAAGTGGAGCCGTTTCCGAAGTCATGGCAAGAATCATGACCGGGGATCCCGCCGGATTCACCTTACGATAGGTCGCCGGAGTGGGCATGTTCGGAGGAAGATCATGGGCAGCAGCATTGATCGCGGCCTGAACGTCATGAGCAGCTCCATCGATACTCCGGCTCAGGTCGAACTGCACGGTGATGGAGGATCCCCCCAACGTGCTGGAAGAAGTCATCTCAATGACACCCGGAATTTGGCCGAGACGCTTTTCAAGCGGAGCTGCCAAGGATGTTGCCGCTGTCTGCGGATCAACCCCCGGGAGTGAGGCATTCACGCTGATTGTGGGAAAATCAACATTCGGAAGCGGTGCAACAGGAAGCGAGAAATAGGCAGCTATTCCGAGAAGCAGCAAACCGAGCGCCAGAAGGGATGTCCCCTTGGGCCGCATGATGAAGGGGGACGAAATGTTCATCAGATCCGAGCGTGATCACCGGCGGGCAGATCACCTCGTCGACGTCCCAACCAGGACTCAAACCTGTCCAGGTAAAGATAGATCACTGGCGTGGTATAGAGGGTGATGAATTGTGAAAGCAGAAGACCTCCGACAATGGCAATTCCAAGGGGCTTGCGAAGCTCCGATCCGGTTCCAGATTGGAATGCCAGAGGAACGGCGCCGAACAGTGCCGCTGCAGTGGTCATCATGATGGGACGGAATCGAAGCAGGCAGGCCCGATAGATGGCCTCACGGGCGGTGACATGGGATTCCCGTCTCACATCAATCGCAAAGTCGATCATCATGATGGCGTTTTTTTTCACAATCCCGATAAGCAGGATGATGCCGATCAACGCTACCAGGGAAAACTCGAGATGACAGAGCCAGAGGGCCAGGAGAGCACCCACACCCGCGCTCGGCAACGTGGAGAGAATGGTGATTGGATGGATATAGCTCTCGTATAGCACGCCAAGCACGATGTAGATCACAATGATGGCTGCCAGGATAAGAAATGGCTCGGAATCAAGGGATGAGCGGAATTCGGCAACGCTTCCCAGGAACTGGGTCTGGACACTCTCCGGTAGACCGATTGATTTCTCGGCCTTCTGGATTGCCTTTACTGCTTCACCAAGGGAATGCCCACTTCTCAGGTTGAAGGATATCGTTGTTGAGGGAAACTGTTCCTGATGGGTGATCAGCAACGGATTCGGTTTTTTCCGCACCGTTACAAGACCACTGAGGGGAACCAACTTACCAGTGGTCGAACTCACGTAGATCTTACCAAGCGCCTCGGGGGTATTGCGGTATTTCCCAGAGTTCTCCATCACGATCCGGTACTGGTTCAACTGCGTGTAAATGACTGAAATCTGACGCTGTCCGAATGCATCGTAGAGGGTTTCATCGATTGCCTGAATGGGCACATTGAGGCGCGATGCCGCCACGCGATCGATCGAGATATCAAGCTGAAGTCCCATGTCCTGCTGGTCGCTCGCGACATCCTCTAGCGAGTGCTCTGCACGAAGTTTCTGGAGAAGCAGGGGTACCCACTTGCGAAGGGTGGCCGGATCGACATCTTCCAGGAGATACTGGTACTGGGTTCGACTGATTCGCGTATCAATCTGGAGATCCTGGGAAGGCTGGAGATAAAGACTGATACCCTGCACATGGAGCGCAGCTGCGGAAAGGCGACTCATGATCTTTTGGATCGAGGCACGTTTCTCCCGAGGCTTGAGAACGATATAAAATCGACCCGTATTCTGCGTTGGATTAACCGTTCCAGTTCCCACAAACGCCGCAACGCGCAGGACATCAGGGTCACGCGAGATCGCTTCGGAAAGCTCCTTTTGCCTGTTAAGCATCTCCTTGAAGGAGATGTCCTGTGCGGCATCGGTCACCCCGATCACCAAGCCCGTATCCTGGAGCGGAAGCAGACCCTTTGGAATCAGCGCAAACAGGGCAGCCGTTGCAACAAGTGTGGCAAGTGCAACCAGAAGCGTTGTCCTCTGGTGAGCGAGCACCCAAATGAGCGACCTGTCGTAATGCCAATGAATTCTTTCAAAACCATTCTCAAGGATTTTGGAAAGGCCTTTCTCTTCCTTCTTATGCTCTCGCCGAAGCATTCTGGAGCACATCATCGGGGTCAGTGTCAGCGAGACAAATGCTGAGACAATGACCGAGCAACTGAGGGTGATCGCAAACTCACGGAAGAGACGTCCCACGATTCCCGACATGAAGAGCAGGGGGATGAAGACCGCTATCAGCGAGATGCTGAGAGAAACTACCGTGAAACTGATCTGACGCGCGCCTTTCAGGGCGGCACTCATCGGAGATTCACCCATCTCGATATAACGGACGATGTTCTCGATCATCACGATCGCGTCATCAACCACGAATCCCGTCGAGATGGTCAGGGCCATCAGGGAGAGATTGTCGAGACTGAACCCAGCCAGGTACATGAAGGCAAACGTCCCCAGCACGGAAAGAGGCAAGGCAATGCTTGGAATCACCGTCGCGGCAATCTTTCTCAAGAAGAGAAGAAGCACCAGCACAACAAGGACCACCGTAAGCACGAGCGTGAACTGAACATCCTTAACCGAGGCTCTGATCGTTTCCGTACGGTCGGAAAAGATAGAGATATGGATTCCCGGAGGAAGAGAAGCTGTGAGCTTGGGAAGAAGCTCCTTTACCCGATCAACCGTGTCGATGATGTTGGCGCCAGGTTGTCGCTGGATGTCGAGAAGGACGGCCTGCCGATACGGTCTCTCGGCAGTGGAAATCCATGCCTGGATTAGTGAGTTCTCAACATCATTCCTGATGGTCGCGACATCCTGCAACCTGACAGGGGAGTTGTTCTTTGCGTTATAGGCAAGAATGAGTGGCGCCAGATCTTCAGCACTCAGGATCTGATCGTTGGCCCCGATGGTGAAGGACTGACGACTTCCGTTGAAACTTCCTTTCGGGGCGTTTGCGTTTGCTTGATTGATGGTGTTGCGAACCGCTTCGAGACTGATTCCCTGGGAATCGAGGGCTGCCGGATTAAGTCTCACGCGTACCGCCGGCTTCTGGTTGCCTTGAATTGCGACAAGCCCTACTCCGGGAATTTCGCTTAACTTCTGAGCTAGCACAGAATCGGCAAAGTCGTTGACCTTCACGATTGGCAGGGTGTCCGAAGTGATGGAGAGTGTCAGAATCGGGGTGTCTGCCGGATTGACCTTATTGTAGACGGGAGGATTGGGCATATTGGAGGGAAGAACCCCCCCCGCCGCATTGATGGCGGCCTGCACATCCTGCGATGCCTGATCGATGTTTTTTCCGAGGATGAACTGCAGGGTAATGACAGAAGTACCCAGGGAACTTATCGAGTTCATTGAAGCCAGACCGCTGATCTGTCCGAATTGCTTCTCCAGAGGTGCCGTGACCAAGGAGGCCATCACTTCAGGATCCGCACCGGGATACTGGGAAGTTACCTGGATCGTCGGAAAATCAATCGCAGGCAGGGCTGCTACGGGAAGCGACCTGTACGCAAGTATGCCCACAAGCACCAGAGCCACCATCAGCAGTGATGTGGCGATAGGCCTTTTGATGAACGGTTCGGAAATATTCATGGAATGTTATCCACCGCTCGCTCTCAGCCCCACCCCATGCATCGTAGAAGCATCAGGTTCCGGCCTCGAAAAACAGGGTTAGGAGCTCTTGTGATGATGAAGGTCGTCGGAACCTGGTTTATGAGTCCCTGTTGTCACGGGAGAATTGGGCTGCAGGCGGTATTGCCCGTCGGTCACGACCATTTCACCAGAGGTGACACCCGACTTGATCAGTGTGAATCCCCCCTCCGCAGGACCGATCTTGACTTGTCTCATCTCAGCCTTGTTATCGGATCCGACGACATAGACATAGCTTCCATCGGGTCCCATCTGAACAGCCTCAGTAGGGACAACGACTGAATTGGGCAGTTCGGCTGCCAGGAGACGAACATTCACAAACTGCCCTGGCCAGAGCTTGTAATCATCGTTGGAAAAAATGGCTTTCAGCTTCACTGTGGCGGTGGCGGTATCGATCTGATTATCGATCACACTAAGTTTTCCTTTGCTCAGGATTGTCTGGTTATTGCGATCCATCGCTAGCACCTCAAGCGTCTTATGAGACAAGAGGGGCTCTCTAATCTGCTCGAGATCCTGCTGGGGAAGAGTGAAGGCCACAAAGATCGGCTGGATCTGATTGATCGTGACGATGGAGGACGCTCCATTGGCCATATTTCCACCAACCATCACCTGATTGCCAACATCCACGAAACGGACACCTGCCCGTCCTGAAATTGGGGCTGTCACTTGGGTCCAGTCGAGTTGAGCCTTCTGAAGCTGTTCATTGGCCTCATCCGCCTGGACGGCTCCCTCCAACTGGGCCACCAGATAGCGCTGGGTGTCGTAGGTCTGGTGATCAAGAACATTCTTGTCGAGGAGTTCCTTGTCGCGGGTCATTAGGATCTTTGCGCTTTGTAACTGCGCGATGTCCTGTGCCTTTTTGGAGACAGCTTGATCATACTGAGCCTGGAAGGTTCTGGGGTCGATCACAGCGAGAACATCCCCCTGTTTTACTTCCTGTCCTTCCTGGAAGCGGATTTCCTGAATAAGTCCCGAAACACGGGCATTCACCAAGACAGAATTGAAGGCCTGCACCGTACCAAGACCGTCGAGATAAATAGGAAAATCCTGCGTGGTGGCCGTCTGAAGAGTGACGGGGATTACTGAGTTTCCAGCTCCGTGATCAGGACCACTCATTGTCGAAATGGAGGAAGAGAGATGGATTAACCTCCATAGGACTCCAGTCACAAAAACGCACAAAACCAGCCAGAGAAGCCACCGGCTTTTCTTTTTGGGAGAATGAATCGGGAGAGTCACCGGATCCTCGATTCCTCCCGTGCTCCTAGAGTCGTCTTCTGCTTGGTTTTCCATGAATGGTTCTTGATATCC
>CAIZIQ010000120.1 GCA_903933015.1 uncultured Spartobacteria bacterium
CAACGATTTTTTCTGACAAGGGGATATTCTCCTCGGGATAAAGGTGAGCGAGTCCGCTGCCCAGAACGGCGACTGTGCGGCCATTGGCGGCAAGAGCTGCCTGATGTGCGGCCGTGTCGATGCCACGTGCCAGACCGCTGTAGATCGTCAGCCCGGAGTAGGCGAGCTGGTAGCCAAGCTTCTTCGCGGACTCCAAGGCGTAGTGGCTTGCCTTCCGCGTTCCAACGATGCCGATACCGTTCCGCTGGTCCTTCTCTTCCAGTTTCCCCAAGACATAGAGCACGATCGGCGGATCGTGGATTTCTTTCAGGAGTTCGGGATACTCGGAGTCAGACCGAGTCAGGACACGGGCCCCGGCCTTCTCGACCAAAGCCATCTCGGCATCCAGGTCGGCGTGCTCATTCCATAAGGTGATGATGGAGGAAACTTCAGGTCCGATCCCTTCTACGGTTCGAAGATCGGAGCCGGAGGCACTCAGAATGGCAGAAAGAGGTCCGAAGCGCTCCGCCAGCCTTCGTACCCGTACGGGTCCTACTTGGGGCAGCATGTTCAGGACGATGGCTGCTTCCGTGTCGGTCATGGGGGTGTAAAGGTTGTTAGCGGTTTAGGCTGTAGGCTCTTAGGTCAGTGCCGTCTGAAACACTCGACCCAAGCCCAGAAAACTCAAGGGCCTTTCCGCAAGAGCGGGTCAATCTACCTCTTAAAAAGCTAAAGCCTAGCTCAGCTCCTTGAGGACCGTGGTGAGGTAGACCGGCTCGGGATGGGTTTTGCGGTATTTCGTAATTTCGCTGCGATTAAGCACCTGGAAGCCATAACGCTCAAAGACGCGTGCTCCGCGCCGTCCTTCAAAGGTCACCACTTGGCCATAGACTTGGCGCACCCCCTTGCTGCGGAGGTGATCGAGATAGCTGTTCATCAGCTTGGTGCTGTGGGCGAGTCCCTGCGCCTCGGGAAGGATGTTGAAGTGGAAGTGGGCGCTGCGGCGGGGAGCCTGAGGAACCTCCCTCCACGAGGTACGAAGGATCCAGCTGATGAAGTCGCGCGTGGCCTTGTTGTAGAAGGGGTACTTTGCCATCCCGCGGGTGAAGAGATGGATGTTGTTAAAGAAATTGAAGAGTTGCTGGCGCAAGGGGCGGTAGGAGCCGAGGAGGTATCCCTTCACGACACCATCTTGTTCCAGCACGAAGGAGGATTCCGGCTCGATGTCCGTGTAGTAGCGGGTCAGGTAGTCGGCAAAAATTTCCCGATCCTCGAAGACAGGATCGATCGCCTTACCCAGAAAGCCGGTCTCACAGCAGAGATGACGCACGGCCTTGCGGTCGCGGGACTCAAAGCGGCGGATCACGACGCCGTTTTTAAAAGATGAAACCGGCTGGGCTGCTGTGGATACGGAAGACACCCTATGGGTTGTACGAGGCGATCACCTCCCGGTAAATCGCAAAGAGACGCCCGAAGACTTCGCTCCAACCATAGCGGCTTCCCACGAAGGCCGAGGCCCTAAGGCCGGAGGCGGCAAGATCCTGATCTGCGACCGTTCGGATCGCCTCCGCCAACGCCTCCGGGTTGTTCTCGACGGACCAGTTGTGCAGGCCGCTGAAGTTGATGGCATCCATGTAGCTGCCACG
>CAIZIQ010000121.1 GCA_903933015.1 uncultured Spartobacteria bacterium
CGCCAATCCCGGCGTGAATCCCGGAAAGCGCCTCGAGGTTTCTCTCAACGAACTCTCCCGCAAAGATCAGATCGAGCGGCGGGTATCCGGGTATCGAAAGTTCGGGCGTCACCACGATCTCCGCACCATCCGCGACCAACTCATGATAAGCGGCAAGGATCTTGGCGGAATTCCCCGCAAAGTCACCGATGGTCGTGTTGATCTGGGCGATGCCGACTTTCATCGATGGAATCGTATCAGAGCAATTCCTGTGATGCGGCACAAAAGTGTTCTGCGAGGGAAATGATCAAAACCTTTCTCGCGAATTTTTCATTCTGCATTTTTCCTTTTCACCAGTTCTCATTATCTCCTTCATCCCATTCATCCCTATGAGCAAATCCTCTCCCACTGATCTCTTCCCTCTCCTCGGCTCCCATGTTCCAACCATAGGAGGAGTCGCCACAGCAATCGACCGAGCCATTGGGATCGGCTGTACGGCGATGCAGATCTTCGTGAAGAACAACATGCAGTGGTTTGCGAAGCCCCTGCCCGAGGAGGATGCGAAGGCTTTCACGGAACATCCGCTGCGTTCGCGGCTAGGGCTCGTGGTGGCTCATGCCGGCTATCTGATCAATCTCGGAGTCGAGGGCACCGAGAATCACGAAAAGTCCCTGAAATCTCTCTCGGACGAAATGCTGCGCTGTGAACAGCTCGGCATCCGCTCATTGGTCCTCCATCCGGGTTCCCATCTCGGCGCTGGGATTGAAGCCGGTACCGACTGCGTGATTCGTAATCTCGACCGACTGCATGCCGAACATCCGAAGCTCAATGTACGAATCACGCTCGAGACCACCGCCGGACAGGGTGCTTGTCTGGGGGCACGCTTTGAGGAGATTGCGGCGATTCTCGCGGGTGTGAAGGATCCCAAGCGCCTGGAGGTCTGCCTTGACACTGCTCATGCCTTCGCTGCCGGATATGACCTCTCTGCTCCGAAGGGAGCGGAACACACCTTTGCCGAGTTTGATCGAGTGATCGGGATGAACCGACTCTCCTGCCTTCATATTAATGACTCCAAAGCGAAACTGGGATCACGCGTCGATCGTCATGACAATCTCGGCAAGGGCCTGATTGGCCTCGATACCTTCCGCTGGATCATGCGCTCCCCGGAGCTCGCAACGATCCCGAAGATCCTCGAAACCCCGAAGGGAAAAGACCTCGCAGAGGACGTGGAAGCAATGGCCCTGCTGAGGAGTTTTCTGGAATGACCAACTGTCTCGCGCAGAGGCGCAGAGATGCAGAGATAAAAATTGATTTGGGTTTTTCGTTAAGGACCGCTGCCCCGGGGCCTTGGATTATTCATCTCGTTATCTCAGATTCTCAGACTCCATCCTGTCTCTGCGCCTCTGCAGGATAATTTTCTGCTGTGGTTAATCCGGTTGATTTTAGGCATGTCCGGTCTTAAAAATGCCCTTCCCATGTACGAAGAAGAGAACTCCGCCTACTCGAACGCCTACCGTCAGTATTCCCAAGATAATGTCCTCGGAATCCGTGAGCTTCAGGTGGAAAGGAAGTTCTTCCGCCTCGAAGTCCGTGAGAATGATCGCGGCCGCTTCCTGAGAATCACCGAAGAGAATCAGGGTCGTCGCAACACCGTGATCGTCCCAGACTCCGGCTTCGGAGATTTTGCCAAGGCGATTACCGAGGTGCTTGCTTCGCAGACCCAGGCCGAGTCCTAGAAGTTCTTAGATCTCACTAAGGACTCACTGCAGATCCGGGGAGAATAAGGGATGACTGATACGAACGCCTCGCGGAGCACAGAGGATCTCTGCAGCAGTTGTGGAATGTGCTGTGACGGCGTGCTCTTTCACTCGGTCGAGCTCCAA
>CAIZIQ010000122.1 GCA_903933015.1 uncultured Spartobacteria bacterium
CGCGGAGACGGGCGTTGACCACTGGATGGTTCACGCTGCCGAGACTAATTACGGGACCTTTCCCGAGGGCTACCTCCCCGTGCTTCTGCTTGGAACAATTGGGGATGTCGGTGGCATGGGTCACATCAACCACGAGCGCAACATCCGGATGGACGCTATAGCCTGCCATGGATGCGCCGTAGAGACCGTTTTCCTCCTGGATGGTAGAGACGGCGACGAGCTTGGCCTTTAGGGATCCCTTTTTCAGTGAGGCTAGTCTCAGTCCCTCGGCAGCCGCCCAGGCGCCGATGCGGTTATCACAACCACGGGCGGCAAAGCGTCCTCCGGCGAGTTCCTGAAACTCTGCGGAATAGGTGATCGGATCGCCTACCGCGACAAGTTTCTCGGCTTCCTTTCGGGAGGAGACGCCTATGTCGATGTGCATCACGTGCATTTCGGGAACCTTATTGCGGTCATCCGGTTCCTGCAGGTGAATGGCGAGGAGGCCTGTGACTCCGGGAATGGAGCCCTTCGTCCCGTGAACGGTCACACGCTGGCCACGGATCAGGGCCTTGTCCACTCCGCCGATCCCCTTGAAGTAGAGATATCCCTCCTCGGAAATATGGGAAACCATCAGACCGAGTTCATCGACATGGCCGCTGATCAGGATGGAGGGATCTCCCTTGGGATTCAGCGTGGCAAAGGCATTGCCGTAGGCGTCGACCTCGACGGAGTCCGCGAACTGACTCACATAATCGACCCAGACCTTCTGTCCTCGTGTTTCGAAACCGGAGGGGGAGGGGGTGTTGAGCAGTTTTTTGAGAAATTCGTAGGGGGCGTTTTTCGAGGAGGACTTCATGGAGGGAAGGATGAAGGATCGCTCTGGTCGGCTGAAGAAAAATCGCAAAATGCCACACACTTCCCCTTTTGACTTGTCGCGGGGGCTGCTTGGCCCGATTTTCCTCTTCTCATGAAAGCTGTCGTCACTGTTATGCCGAAGCCCGCGATTCTCGATCCTGCTGGTGTTGCCGCAGGGAGAGCGATGGAGCATCTCGGCCTCAAGGGAGTCCGTTCCGTCCGCATCGGCAAATCGATCGAAATCGAGGTCGATGGAGCCACTGAGAAGCAACTCCACGAGATTGCCCACGACCTCCTCTCCAACCCCGTGGTGGAGGATTACAAACTCGAGATCCTTTCCTGACGATGGCACCGATCATGAAGGTGGCCGTCATCCAGTTTCCCGGATCGAATTGCGACACAGATTGTCAGGCTGCCCTGTCATTGTTCCCCGGGGTCGAGGCCTCGATCGTCTGGCATAAGGAGACCTCCCTTGCCGGATTTGATGCCGTCGTTCTGCCGGGAGGATTTTCCTACGGCGACTATCTGCGCTGCGGATCGATTGCACGCTTCTCCCCGATCATGGGAGCTGTCCGGACGGCTGCCGATACCGGCGTTCTGGTACTCGGTATCTGTAACGGCTTTCAGATCCTCTGCGAGGCGGGCCTCCTTCCCGGAACACTGCTGCGCAACAACGGCCTGCTCTTCCGTTGCGAGCATCTCCACCTCCGTGTCGAGAACACCGAGACCCCCTTCACCTCCGCTCTTCACATGGGACAGGTCCTCGATATCCCGATCGCCCACGGCGAGGGGAACTACTTTGCCGATCCGGAGACCCTGAAACAGCTAGAGGCCAATGGACAGATCCTCGTCCGCTACTGCGATGCCTCTGGAAATGTCACCCCGGAGGCCAATCCCAACGGCTCCCTCGGTAATATTGCCGGTGTCTGCAGCCACGGCCGGAATGTGTTTGGTCTCATGCCTCACCCGGAGCGGGTCTGTGATGAGGCACTCGGTGGCACTGATGGTCGCGGCATCTTCCAGTCGATGATCGAGGCCGTGCAGAAGCAGAAGGCCTGAACCCCGTTGTTTCATCCCTCAGACCTAAAAGCCTGCAGCCTAAACCGCTAAAAACCTTTTTTCATGGCCAATCCCGCGATCACTCCCGAACTCATCGCCAAGCACGGACTCTCACCCGAGGAGTACGATAAGGTTCTTTCCATCCTTGGCCGCGAGCCGAGCTTCGAGGAACTCGGCGTTTTCTCCGTCATGTGGAGCGAGCACTGCTCTTACAAGAATTCCCGTCCGGAGCTTCGCAAATTCCCCACCACTGGCCCCAGCGTTCTGGTTAAGGCGGGTGAGGAGAATGCCGGCGTCATTGACATCGGTGACGGATGGGCCGTGGCGTTCAAGATCGAGAGTCACAATCACCCCAGCGCTGTCGAGCCCTTCCAGGGTGCGGCCACCGGTGTCGGCGGCATCATCCGCGACATCTTCACCATGGGAGCGCGTCCCGTGTTCCTCATGGATTCCCTCCGTTTCGGCTCCATCGAGGGGGACACAGAACAGGCCAAGACCAATCGCCGCCTCTTCGCGGGTGTCGTCGCCGGCATCGCCCACTACGGCAACTGCATCGGACTTCCGACCGTGGCCGGAGAGGTCTATTTTGACGAGACCTATAGTGGCAACCCGCTGGTGAACGCCTTCTGCCTGGGCATCCTCCGTCACGAGCAGATCGCCCGCGGTGCTGCCGAGGGTGTGGGGAACCCCGTTTTCTATGTCGGTGCCGAGACCGGCCGTGATGGTCTGGCTGGTGCCGCCTTTGCCTCCCGCGAGCTCACCGAGGAATCCAAAGCTGATCGTCCTGCTGTCCAGGTGGGTGATCCCTTCCGTGAGAAGTTGCTCCTCGAGGCCTGCCTCGAGTTGCTTGCCACGGATGCCGTCGCCGGCATCCAGGACATGGGTGCGGCCGGACTCACCTGCTCCACCTGCGAGACTGCCAGTCGTGGCGGCACGGGTGTCGAGATCGACATTCAGTTGGTGCCCCAGCGAGCCAAGGGACAGACCCCTTACGAGGTTCTCCTGAGCGAGTCCCAAGAACGTATGCTCGTGATCGTGAAGAAGGGTCAGGAAGATGTCGTGAAACGGATCTTCGAGAAATGGGATCTTCCCTATGCCGAGATCGGCAAGGTCACCGATGACGGGATGATGCGTGTGAAAAACGGCTCCGAGGTCGTCGTCAACGTTCCCGCCCGTTCACTCGCTGACGATGGTCCGCTTTATTTCCGCGAGGCAGCACCTTTTACCCCGCCCGCACAGCTCGATCTTTCGACCGTTCCTCAGGCCGATCCGCTCGCAGTCCTGCCTAAGCTTCTTGGACATCCCAGCATTGCCAGCAAGCGCTGGGTCTGGCGCCAGTACGATCACATGGTCCGTACCGGTACCGCCGTACTCCCCGGTTCCGACGCCGCTGTCTTCATCGTCCGCGAGGCGAACAAGATCCTTGCCGCCGCCACGGACTGCAATGCCGTCTACTGCCGCCTCGATCCCACGGTCGGTGCCCGGATCGCCGTCGCTGAGTGCGCCCGCAATCTGGCCTGCTCCGGTGCCATTCCGCTCGGTGTCACCGACAACCTAAACTTTGGCAACCCGCACAAGCCCGAGAACTTTTACCAACTCCGCGCCGCTGTGGAGGGTATCTCCGAGGGATGCAGGGCATTTGGCGTGCCCGTCACCGGGGGCAATGTCAGCCTCTACAACGAAAGCCCCGCAGGGGCCATTGATCCGACCCCGACCATCTCCATGGTCGGCCGAATCGATGATGCCGCACACATCACCACCCAGTCCTTCAAGGAAGTCGGGGATCAGGTTTATCTCATCGGTGAGACCGGCAGCGAACTCGGAGCATCGCATTATCTTTTGGCCATTCATGGCCGCAAGGAGGGTGCGCCTCCCGCCCTCGACTTTGAGAAGGAAAAGGCGATCCATGCCGCACTGCTTGGCATCATCCGCAAGGGACTTGTCCGCAGCGCCCACGACTGCTCCGAGGGTGGCCTCGCCGTCACGCTTGCGGAGTCGTGCTTCGGCAATGGACTCGGTGCCGCGATCGACCTTGGTGCCACCGACCAGCGTCCCGATGTGATCCTCTTCAACGAGACTCAGGGTCGCATCGTGATTTCCGTGAAGCCCTCCGATGCCACTGCCCTCAATGCAGAGCTGATGAAGAGCGGTGTTCCCTTCCGCAAGATTGGTGAAGTCACGGCAAAGGCCGAACTCTCCATCAAGACGGGAGCCAATTCTTACTCGTGGAAGGTTGCCTCGCTGAACGAGACCTTTGAGTCGGCGATTCCTTCCTTGATGGAAGGTTGAGACTCTCGATCTTGGCGGAGAGCGTTGTTGCTGCTCGGTCGGCGTAGGATCGATTTCTAAGTTGATGGAGCCTTAATAAGGGCTAAAGCACTTTCCTTAGGCGCTTGCTTTCCAGATTGCTTAGGAGGATCGGGGGCTTGAGGCCCTCGAATCGGAGTTCCCAAGTTGTTAGATTCCTCTTCACCAGACCGGATACAGCTTTTGTATTTACCAGCAGGCTGCGGCTGACTTTGAAGAACAGCTCTTCCGGCATCTGGCTTTCCCAGCTTGAGAGGGTTTGCTTCATGAGAACCCTTCTCTCCTTTCCCTCCTCATCAGCTAGGAGAATTTTGGTATAATCACCCTGGGACTCGATTGCTGCAATCTTCTGTATTTTCACCATCATCGAGAAAGCTCCGCTACGCAGGAGTACCAGATCCTCCATTCCTAGGCATTTTATCTTTCCAGATGAAGGCAACGTGCTGCGATCTCTCTTGATCAGGCGGGAGATCGTTTTGGCGAGACGCTCGGGGCTGACCGGCTTCGTCAGGTAGTCAAGGGCGTTGGCCTCGAAGGCCTTGATCGCATACTCGTCAAAGGCTGTGACAAAGACCACGGCCGGCTGGGGGTCAAGCGGCTCGAGTTTTGGGAGAAGGGCGAAGCCATTCATTCTCGGCATCTGGATATCGAGGAAAATCACATCGGGTCTCTCCGACTCCACTAGGGCTAAAGCTGAGGGGACATCATGAGCCTCATTCACGATCTCAATCTCGGGATGAGCCTTGAGACGAATGGCCAGATGGGTTCTCGCGGGCGGTTCGTCATCCACCAGGATGGCACGTAGCCGTGGAGGTGTCAGTTTTCCGGAATCCCTATTCATGGCCTCATGATTGGTAGCGACACGATTGCCCTTACCCGCTGTGGCGAGTTATCAAAGGTCAGGCTAGCCCGGTTACCATAGAGTAATTGAAGACGTCGTCGGAGGTTGCTGATACCGATCCCCATCCCCAGATCAGCGGATGATGGAGAGGGCTCGAGCCACAATCCCGTATTCTCCACCGTGAGATGGAGGCGATTCCCAGTGAATTGCGCCTGGATATGGATCGAGAGCGGCATGGGACTTGTCTGCTGGCCATACTTGATCGCATTCTCGAGGAGAGGTTGCACCAGTTGACTTGGCACCATGACTGCACGCGCGTCCTGATCCGTATCGATCTGGAAATTCAGATTCTTGGCGAAGCGGATCTTCTCCACATGGAGATAGTTCTCCAGGGCCACCAACTCCTCATCCAGAGGAGAGGCGGCGTCATCGTTCCTACTCAACGAGAAGCGGAGATAATCAGCCAGCGACTGGGTCAACTCCTCCACTTTTCCTTTGTCACCGCTCACTGACATCACGGCGGTGAGTGCGTTGAAGAGGAAATGTGGGTGCATCTGGTATCTTAGAAGCGACAGTTCGCTTTTCTGCTGGCGGCGACTCAGTTCTATGGAGTCGAGAAAGAGTGAGGTTCCGTAATAGAAGACGATCCAAAGTGAAAAAACGAAGAGATCGAGATAGTATCCCAATACAGCCACACTGGTTCCCGTGGAAAGAGTGGAACCCAATAATCTAAAGTGTTCTCGCAGGAATGGAATCTGCGTCATCAGGAGAAATTCTCCCGCTATGGCAGAGAGTGAAATCACTACAACGAATGGCAGCATCCCTACAGGATGCCATCCCATCGAATGAACCCATCTAAAGAGATTGCGTAGGGAGCCTGTGAGCAAGAACCCATAGGTTGACTTGAAGAGGATTAATTCAAGAAGTAACCCTTCTAAGCCGTATGAGATGATACCGACGGTGATCAACACCCATCCGATAAATCCCTGAAGAAGCGTGTATGCAACCCAGTAGCCGACCTGCAGTTTCCAAAAGAGGGGTGACTTACGGCTCTCTGTTATATGATCGGCCAGATGTTTATTAATCATCAATCGGTCTTCGTGGTGTTCTGCAATGAGGTCATTCCTAAAGTTGTTGAATCCAATCAATCGAATCGTAGCACGACTTACTACGAGAAAATCCCGAATTAGAACATAAATTCAGCTGATCATTCGATTCGTCGACGCTTTTCGTCGTTTCGTCGATAATCGGTTGAGGCTCTTGTCAAAGCGGTTATTAGCAGGAGCATATGAAAACCCCTGCTTTGAAAGCGTTGGTCTTGACTGCGGCTTTGCTCGGATGCCTCCCGAATCTCTGCCACGCGACCGCAAGCAACGTTATTTTCCCTACAAACTATCCTTATACGCAGACCAATCTTCTGGTGATGGACGTAATCTCAAGCTCAAACGTCGTGACTTACTCTAACAGCATTCCCGTCACCAACGGTGTGCTGGAGGCCACCGTTTACATGTACACTGCTGGCACCAATACCAATCCCATCAATTACGGTGATGGTGTTCTCTACAGTGGTATAGGTAGCAGCAATGTCACCAGTTCCAGCACCAATGCAGGAATGTATGCATGGGCCTATCAGTGGAGCGTGAACGGAACGAATCATCCGAAAGAGTTTCCAGGAACGGTGCTCCATCTGAATGCCGGAGATACGCTCAAGGTACATGAGTATAACTACCTTGCCAATGGCTATACAAACTCCACCAACGCCGCCTTCGTTTCCAACTTTCATTACCATGGTTCGCACGCCCCCGATCTAAGTCAGGGAGACAATATTTATTTTCCCCAGCAAACAGGTACGAAACACGATGTCGTTATTCCTATATCCAACTATGAGAACAGTGTGGGATTGAACTGGTATCATCCTCACGTTCATGAACAGTCGAAAATTCAAGTGCAGGGAGGTTTAGCCGGATTCATTGATGTAGGCGACCCACTCGCTCCGTGGCCGCAGTACCAAGGCAAGTACAAGGAGGTCTACATGGGCTTTTCGGAAATCAATATCCAGACCAATTCGAACGGCAGACCCCAGACATATGAGCTGGAGACCGGAGATAAGTATGGGTCCGGTTACACGGCGGGCTGGCAAAAGCGGGTCAATGGCCAGATGAACCCAATCATCACGATTGCCCCGGGGGAAACCCAGATCTGGAAGTGGGGTATGATCGCCTCGCGTGGTGGAATCGCGCCCGTCATCGCGGATGCAAATCTCAGCAATGCCTGGACTAACTGCACGATGCTTTCCAGAGACGGGAATAGTGCCTTTGTGAATCCTTACACAGGAGCACTTTCGAGTAACTCCCTCAGGATCCAAGATATTGCCAATCAGTCCATCCTCTGTACCGGCGGTCGGACAACCTGGGCGGTCACTGCGCCTACCAATCCCGGAACCTACTACATCATGGATGGATGGGGTGGAGAGGAGTCTCCAAACAACGCGAGCGGTACGAATTACTTCTATGTCCTTGCCACGATCAATGTGACCGGCACTCGGGTTACAAATAGCCCCCCGATCTTTACCAATCAACCGGTTGACCCCCTCTGGAGTGCTATACCCAACAACTACAGAACATTCGGTTTGGAGCAGAATTATTTCTCTACCTACGATTCAAACAACACAAGCTTCGATAAATTCTATGTTAATGGATATCAATTTGGTAAAGGTCCGATGTCTCAACTCGAAATCGGTCAAGTTGAAGAGTGGACCATCGTGAATGGTGGACCGCTCAATCATCCGTTTCACATCCACCAAGGTAATTTCATCGTGACGCAAGTCGGGGGGGTCAAGATTGATCCCAGTCAGCCTCCCAACCCATTCTTTGCCTCGCGTAACTATATCTCCCCACAGGATGTTGTCTGGGTTCCCGCATACCAGAGTGTGACCGTCCGGTTCCGTGTGCAGAATTTTCCCGGCAAGTATGTCTGGCACTGCCATATCCTCGAGCATGAGGATGAGGGGATGATGTCACCGATCTTCCAGTACCCGAACAGGGGTGGGATTCGTTTGGGATTGGGCGGTTCCATGCCATATCCGCCCGTGATCGACGGGAATGGGAATTTATTAGCTTACCTTTCCCCGCCTTCTGCATCTGCCGGTCCGATGGTCATTGCGTCCGGAGTTGGGACCGACACGAGCGGCCTGGAACTTCCTAATCCAGTTCCAACAAATGCAACTCAGGCTAATGCCGCCTATGCGGGTCTCACGGTCAAGCAAACCATGGCCGTCGGTTGCCAAAGTGGTTCTTCTGTGGTGAAGGTTTATACCAATGGGGTTACTACAGCTCCAACGGCAAGCTTTCAGGCTTTTTCGAATAATTCCGGGGTAAGTCTTGCCGTTGGCGCAATCAGCACCAACGGTGCCGTGAGGATCATTGCCGGTTCCCGCGCGAAAGGGCCGGCAGATGTCCGCATCTTCGACGTCAAAGGTAATCTTCTAAACGAGTATAAGGGCTTCATGCCGGGCACTTTCCCCAACGGAGTTAATGTAGCCATTGGGGATGTCAACCATGACAACTTCGACGACCTTGTTGTGTCTGCCGGTGCTGGACGAGAGGCCCTGATTACGGCGCTGGACGGGAACGATATTTCAACCAACTCCACGAACCCCAACACGCTTTTCACCGTGGTAGCAGGGGATCCCTCCAGCAAGGATGGGGTCAAGGTCGCGGTCGGTTATATTGCTCCTGCAACGGTCCCCAGTTACTTCCCGAATCTCATCACGACACCGGAATTGGGTAGGAATTCCGGGACTGTAGAGGTCTGGAACCTGGCTGACCTGGTTGGAGTCGACTCGATGAGTGGGATGAGCACCAATTCGACGAATTCGGAGGTGATGCCGATGGCAGAATTCCGCCCCTTTGGTGCAAGTGTGGCTCCGGTAAATATAGCAACAACTTACCAAGCTATCCCCAATGGCCAGACCATCCCGGCGATCGCGGCTTGGCAACTAGGACGTCAAGCCACCTTCACCACCATGGATCTTACCAATAATCCCACGACCCAATTGCGCAGGTGGTAAGCGCCGCTCTCACACGCTTGCAGTTTTATTTTCAGTCCGTGAAAATGCAACTTCTCGCCATTGCTGTTCTGACGACAACCCTTGTTGGTGTAGTAGTTCAAGCCGCTGACGCCTATCCGCTATCCACCTGCGTGGTTTCAGGGAAAACACTTGGGAGTATGGGATCGCCCATCACCATTCTTTATAAAGGCATCGAGGTTCATTTTTGTTGCGATGGGTGTGTGAAGAAGTTTCATGCCGACCCTGCCACATACCTTTCCAAACTCGGTAAAAAAGAACCATTGCAGTAATCGGGACGAATAAAACTCAAGTCGTTGGAAGCCGGGTTTTCGACGCATTGTGACATGAACAAGCACACTTTCGTCGTATTATTGCTCGTCCGCGTTTTTCTTTTGCAATTCGGAGTTTTTCCCCTGCTGGGAGATTCTCCCACATCCCCTGCTGGGAAATCTTTTGAAAAGAAGGATCCCCAGTCAGAAAAAGGTTATTGGACCTGCTCCATGGATCCCCAGATCCATCAGGATCATCCGGGAGAATGTCCCATTTGCGGGATGGCCCTGGTCCCATACTCCTCCCATCAATCAAGCAACCCGACACCATCCTTCTGTGCGATGCCTGAGCAGTCCTTGGCGACCGTGATCCATCTCGACCCCCTCCAGAGTTCCTCAGGGAATATCAGGACATCGTCCGTAGAGGAGATGATGATTCATCCCAGGATGGAACTTTTTGGAGAGATCTCCTCAGTCACAGACAAGCAGGTCGATTTCACCTGGTACTATGGCGGACGGATTCAGAAAACGCTCGTCGACTACAACACAACGGAAATCTCCGAAAAAACGCCCCTTTTGGAAGTTTATAGTGACGAAGCTATTGCCGACCAGCGCATGTACCTGGACATGTTAATGCATCACTGGAGGTTGGCCACAAATGAGCAGGCCAAGTTGGAAGCCCAGTATGGGAAATTAGCAAATACAATAAGGCCGATTGGAATGTCGTTTGAGCACAAGGTCAACGATGGTCACCTTCATGCGATCGAAGAGCGGCTTTCCCTAGCCGGAATGACTCCGAAAGATTTTCAACAACTCCAGAAAACCGGAAATGTTCGCAGTACATTCGTCATTCAAGCCCCCCAGTCAGGTACCCTTCTTGAATCCCTTCCTCATGTCGGAAGCCGCTTCGATACGGACAAGGTACTATTCACTCTAGTTCCCCTTAAAGAGGTCTGGTTTGTTACCGATATTTTCGAACAGGATATCTCACTTCTTAAGCTCGGACAGGACATTTCAATCAGCAGTAAGCCGTATCCCGGACAGCTCTTCCATGGGAAGTTGGTCTTCATTGGGCGGGATGTCGATCCCCAGAAGCGGACGGTAAAGGCACGATTCCTTGTTTCTAATCCGCAGGGACTTCTTCTTCCCCAACTCTCCGCCACGGGGCTTTTGGAAGTCGCTGGAGGCAAACCACAGTTGGCTGTTCCGGCTTCTGCTGTCATCGATACGGGTCGCAGACAGTTGGTCTATGTCGAGACTTCTCCCGGCACCTATGCCTTGCGAAACGTGAAGCTCGGAAGCGAGGGTGATCTGGGAGATCGGGGCAACATGGGGCAGGGAAATATCGCGCGTTGGTTTCAGATTCTCGAAGGCCTCTCCGCCGGGGAGAAAGTTGTGACCTCGGGAGCCTTTCTGATCGATGCAGAGGCCCAATTGCATGGATTTCCCGCATCGTCGCGGGATACCGATTCGGCTGCTGCCAAGCCCTAAGGTTAATTTCGTCTTCCATAAGCCATGATCGAACGTCTTGTCGGATGGTGCCTGGCGAATCGCTCACTCGTCCTGATTGCGACAATATTGATCGTGGTCGTGGGGATCTGGGCCATGTATGGGACACCGGTAGATGCGATTCCTGACCTGAGTGAGAATCAGGTTATTGTTGTGGCGGATTGGCCGGGACGCTCCGCACAGGAGTTGGAAGATCAGATCACTTTTCCGCTCTCCTCGGCATTACAGGGATTGGCCGGCGTTCGCGAGGTACGGGGGCAATCGGCCTTCGGTTTCTCGATGCTGACCGTGATCTTCCGGGACGATGTCGATGTCTACTTTGCCAGGACAAGGGTTTTGGAGAGGTTAAACTCCCTTTCATTCAAGTTGCCCGACGGGGCAGTTCCAAAACTTGGCCCTGATGCCACCAGTATAGGCTGGATCTACGAATACTACCTGGATGACTCTGCTGCTGAGAAGGCAGGTCGAGGCCTCGATCTGGGCCAACTTCGTTCGCTTCAGGATTGGTTTGTCAGGCTCCAGTTGAACTCCGTTCCGGGAGTTGCCGAAGTGGCAGATGTTGGGGGCTTCGTACGCCAGTATCAGGTGGATGTGAATCCCTTCA
>CAIZIQ010000123.1 GCA_903933015.1 uncultured Spartobacteria bacterium
CTGTCAGCTTCGGCATGATTGCCGTGGTTGCCTTCGGAGCGGCCCTGATGCTGGGAGACGGCACACTCACCCCCACGGTCTCGGTGCTCAGCGCCGTGGGAGGGGTCGTGACGATCGAGCCCAAGCTTGCCCAGTTTGTTCCTGGGGTCTCGATCCTCATTCTGATCATCCTGTTTGCGGTGCAACGCTTCGGAACAGGCAGTATCGGTGCGGTGTTTGGTCCGGTCATGCTCGTTTGGTTCGCAGTCATTGCGGTTCTGGGTGCCTATCAGATCTATCTTCACCCCTCCGTTCTCGAAGCTTTCAATCCGATGGAGGGAATCTCCCTGTTGACTTCCTGGGGTTGGAAAGGACTCTTCATCATCGGTGCCGTGGCTCTGGCAGTCACCGGTTCTGAGGCGCTTTACGCCGATCTCTCCCACTTCGGAAGGGCTCCGATCCTGCGCGCCTGGTTCCTGGTCGCCTTTCCGGCGCTCCTGATCAACTACCTCGGTCAGGCCGCCTACATCGAGGCGCACCCCGGTTCCGCTTCCAACGCCGCGCTCTTCTTCCTGCTGTGTCCCAACTCGCTGAAGGGTCCGCTCGTCGTACTCGCCACGGCTGCGACGGTCATTGCGTCGCAGGCCCTCATTAGTGCCGTCTTCACCCTATGCCGACAGGCGAAGTCCCTGGATCTCTTTCCTCCCCTCATGGCGAAGCACACCAATGACCGGATGAAGGAGCAGATTTATATCCCTTCAGCCAACTTCGTGCTGGGCCTGGTGTGCGTCCTCCTTGTCGCCATTTTTAGAACTGGCGACTCACTGGCCAATGCCTATGGGGTGGCGGTCACCGGAGCGATGGCCGTGACCTCCGTGCTCTGGGGAGCGGTGATGTTTGCGAGGTCGACAGTTCCTCGGTGGAGGACCCTCATCGTACTCGTTCTTCTGCTGACGCTTGACCTGACTCTCTTTGTCTCCTGTTCGACCAAATTCCTTGCCGGGGGCTACATCCCATTGTGCTTCGCATCGGTCATGATGGTGCTCATGTTCACATGGCACCGCGGATGGAAGCTCATCAGCGAGTCGATGAAGGGAGGAATGACCCCGGAGGAACTCGGAAATGCCTTGGCCAAGGAGACGGCACCTCGCATCCTGGGCACCAGGGTGTATGTCACCAGACAGCGGACGCCCGAAAGTTCGATTTTCTCGATCCGGGAATTCCAGCGTGAAACCGGCACCATCGCCGAGGGTGTCGTGATCCTGATGATCCCATCCAATTGGTCCGATCCGCATAGGGTTGTCGGTGAGCCCACATTGACCCGTCATGCGGGAGGACTCTGGGAAATCTCCGTGCCACACGGCTACATGGTGGATGCGGATGTCCCTGCCAGTCTCCAAGCCGCCTCCGAAGCCAGTCAGGGTGGATTCACTTTTAATCCCGAAAACACATTTTACATCTTTCCTAAGCCATTCCTGGCCTTGGAAGGGGGGGCACAGATGCCGTCGTGGCAGCGACGTATCTTTGCGTTCCTGGTGAGGAATGTGGTTCTCCCGGATACGCTCAAAATTCCTCCGCGCAACCTGATCGTCTACTTCGACTACATCGAAGTCTAGGTTTCCTCCCGTGGAGTGACGTCAGACTCGATGACGTGTCCCTGGAGGTCTCGGGTCGGTACTTACTTCCCCTGCCTGCATTCGTGCTCGATGCGTGAATAAAAAAAACGGCGTTCGCCGAGACGAACGCCGTTCTTAAAGTTATCGGTGGAACTTCAGCCGATCAATTCAGCCAATGCACCTTGCCGGTTTCCAGGCTGTAGTAGGCGGGAACCACCTTCACATCAGAGACATCCTTGAGGTCGGAATCGTGACGGATTTTCTCGGAGACACGGATCGCGTTGGCCTGGATCGAGTTGATGAGCAGATCACCCGGCTCCTTCTTCGCTGTCGCAACGGCCGGTTTGATCTCGTTGACGATGCTGTTGATATGCGGAGGTACCGAACCGCCCGCGATGGTCGCCTTGACGGCACCGCAGTTCTGGTGCCCTAGAACGATGACAAGGCGAACTCCAAGAGCTTTGACGGCATACTCAATGCTTCCCAGCCCGACGTTATCGACGACGTTGCCAGCCGTACGGACGACAAAGATTCTGTTCAGGTTCTTGTTGAAGATATGTTCCGGCGAGGTCCTCGCGTCAGAGCAGGTCACAATGACGGCGATCGGAGTGTGGGAATTAATCGAGGCGATGCGAGCCTCCTTTACGGGTTGCTGCTTGCTCAGCGGATTATCGATGAAGGAGGCATTACCTTGCTCAAGGAGTGCCAAGGCGTCATTGGCATTGACTACTGTGGTTGGATCCGCGGCATGAGCGAAACCAACCATGAGGAATGAGGCCAGTACCGCAAACTTCAGGTTTTTCATGTTTTGATAGTGCCAGGTTATGGGAATGAGTGGGTGATTTGAGTCTTTACCAGCCGAGGATCAGGGCGAAAACGAGCGGCGCGACGATCGAGGCATCGGACTCGATGATGTGCTTCGGCGTGTTGATGCCGAGCTTGCCCCAGGTGATCTTCTCGTTGGGGACCGCTCCGGAGTAGCTGCCGTAGCTCGTGGTCGAGTCGCTGATCTGGCAGAAGTAGCCCCAGAGAGGGACCTCGGGACGCTGGAGATCCTGGTGGAGCATCGGGACGACACAGATCGGAAAGTCGCCGGCGATGCCGCCGCCGATCTGGAAGAATCCGATCGATCCATCCGGGGAGTCCGCATGGCGGCCAGTGCCGGCACTGGAGGTGAGGGGCTTCGAGTTCTTCGTGTACCAGTCGGCCAGCGAAATCATGTATTCGATGCCGGTACGGACCGTGTGGACATTCTTCACGTCGCCGCTGATCACGTGTCCCGCGAACATGTTGCCGAGGGTCGAGTCCTCCCAACCGGGGACGAACATCGGAAGGTTCTTCTTCGCGGCCTCCATGAGCCAGCTGTTCTTCGGGTCGATCTGATGCTCCAGCTTTCCGCTGAGCAGGATCCGGTACATAAACTCGTGGGGGAAGAGTCGCTCGCCCTTCTTGTCAGCGGCTTCCCACTCCTCGAGGACGGCCGTTTCGATCCGGCGCATCGCCTCCATTTCGGGAATGCAGGTATCGGTAACGCGGTTCATGTGGCGCTCCAAGAGGGCCACCTCATCCGCGCCGGTCAGATCACGGTAGTGGGGAACCCGCTCGTAGAAGTCGTGGGCGACGAGGTTGAAGACATCCTCCTCGAGGTTGGCTCCGGTACAGCAGATCGCGTGAACCTTGTTCTGGCGGATCATCTCGGCGAGTGAGAGACCGAGTTCCGCCGTGCTCATGGCTCCGGCGATCGTCATGAACATCGAGCCGCCCTTCTGCAGGTGGGCCGTGTAGCTGTGGGCGGCATCCTTCAGTGCCGCGGCATTGAAGTGACGGTAGTGATGCTCGATGAAGTTGGAGATGGGGCCTGGAGTGCTCATGAGGTGGTAAGGTGGGTGTTTTAAAAAGAAGACCGCGTCGGATTCAATCCGACGCGGCCTCAAACCGTCGAGAGTTATTTCAGGTCGGTTTACAGGGCGTTCTTAACCTTGTTAGCGGCCTTGGAGACGTCCTGTCCCGCGTTGCTGACATCCTGTCCTGCTCCGCTGATGGTGTTGCAGGAGGTGAGGGATACCGCGACGAGGGTGAGGATAATGAGTGAGAGGAGGTGTTTCATAAGACACCACGAATGCCAAAAAACCCCTTTCCTGTCGATGCGAAGATCGGTTTTCGGACCGCATCTCCGAGGGGCCAGGTGGCTCTGTTTCCCGGGACAAACTGCTTGTATGGAATCAACCGTCATCCATCATCCGGGCTATGAAGCCCTTTGGGAGTCGATCCCGGAGCATTGATCCCAACCAATCCGATCCCCAACGTCCCTTCATGAGACTCTCTTTGACCGTATTGTCC
>CAIZIQ010000124.1 GCA_903933015.1 uncultured Spartobacteria bacterium
AGGTGTAAGGGGGATTATCGAGTCCGAAAGTTGCCATCGGCGTAGCGATATCTTTTTTTATGAGATAGATCCGGACTTGATAGGTTCCGGCAGCAAAAGGGAGTGAGCTGATGCGGCACGTGACCCGGTTTTCACCTGCTATCATGGAGACAGATTCAGGTGGGTAACCGAGCGAGATGGTCGCGAGGGAATCAGATGCTTCGTTGCCGAATTCCACGACCCAAAACACATCCTCTTGAGCGTCCGGTGAATGGGCGGTGATTTTCAGAATGACGTCACATCCGGGGACAATGGAACCGGATTCGGTATTCCTTGCGGCTACCGAGGTAATGGTCAGCGTGTTGCTATTGTCGGCAGAGACATCCCTTTGTGGTTCGGACTGCAAAACCATGGAGTTTGGCAATGGTTCATTCCCGGCAGGCGGGGATTGCATCCGGTGATACTCATCGATGACTTCGGTGGTGTTTCCGCAGGAGATGAGCTTTCCATGATCAAGAAGAATGCTCCTGGGGCACAACATCTGGATGGCATGCAGCTCGTGGGAACAAAGAAGGATGCTCCCGCCCCTGCCGACATATTCCTTCAGGAACAGGGCGAACTTTTGACGGAATCGCAGATCCCCCCCATTCAAAGCTTCGTCCACAATGAAGAGATCGGGATCAAGCTGGGTGAAGATCGAGAAGGCCAAACGCTGGCGCATGCCCAGACTATAGGTTCCCACCGGGGCATCGATGAAGGCTCCTATCTCCGCAAATTCGATGATCGCCTCCTCCTTGGTCGGAATCATGACGGAGGGGCAACCGTGCAGGGAGAGCTGGTTGCGGAGGTTTTCCCGACCCGATAGGGAGGAGTTCAATCCGCCTCCGTGATCCATCAAGGCCACTCGGTTGACATGGAGACTGATCCTGCCGGTCGTGGGACGGATCAGCCCTGCGATGAGATTGATAAGAGTACTTTTCCCGGCTCCATTGTGACCGATCACGCCCAGCACTTCACCGCGATGAACCGAGAAGCTGACATCCCTGATTGCCCAGAATTCATCCTCCCTGATCAAGGAAGAGGGAGGGTTTCCCAAAATCTCTCTCCCGATATCTCCCAGAAAATACCGTACCGCCCGGTGCGGGTTACGACAGAATTTCTTCGAGATGCCTGAAACTTCAAGGAGCGGCAATGACATGGACATATCAGTTCAGGGAGTGCTCTAAGACGTAGGGACGGGCAAGGCGACACCAGATCGCTCCGACAACGAAGAGCAAGAATCCGACGGGCAGGATCAGACATGATGCACGGACGGATCCTGGGGCTCCGTATGCGACGTGGCGCATGCTGTTGAAAATCCATGCCGCAGGATTCAGGGCAAAGATATCATGCAGGAAACCAGAGCTCCCTCCACGGACGAAGACCGGAGTGATGGCAAAGAAGACCCAAGGAAAGATCGTCATGACCTTTTCGAGATCCCCCTTGAGGCTGTTAAACGGGGCAATCAGCAATCCGATGCCTCCACCGGTCAGCACCAATCCCAGGAAGCCGGGAAAAATCAGGGCGATTGTGGAGCGTGAAGCTTTGATCGAGATAATGAAACAGAGGAAGAGAACGACGATGCGGATCGAGGTATGAAAGCACTCCTCAAGAAACGAAGCCACAATGATGCCTTCCAGGGGGATGTTATCCCTCGTGAGTAACTGGCGATGGGACTTGAAAAGTCCCAGCATCATGTTCATGGATTCGAGCAAAGTTTGAGACATCAGGATTCCGAAGACGGCATAGAACGCCATGGGAACATCGTGATCCTGGGGACTAATCACCTGCATTCTCTGGCCCAAGGACAAGGCGGCCGCCGTCACCAGTGGCGGGGCCGCCGCCCAGAGCAATCCGAGTGATGAGTATCTGTAGCGAAGCGCCAGATTCCTGTAGAGAAGGGTTTTCACGGCACCTGATGATTCCTTGATGTCCCTGAAAAAGGACATCAGGAATTCGAGCGGATGCAGAAAACGGCTTGCGGAATCAAAAATCACAACCCGATCCCCACTGATATGA
>CAIZIQ010000125.1 GCA_903933015.1 uncultured Spartobacteria bacterium
CCGCGTAGGGAGATGGCGTCATGGAACAGATTTTGCTGGAGCCAGAGTTCGTAGCACCGGAAGGCAGGCTGGCCGGCGATACTGCTTGCGGTCAGGGAACTCCCGATAAATTTCGACGAAACATCATTTCCGTAGAGCCAAAGCCAGGTGTTCTTAAATGAAGCCCCCTCCCAGCCGACCGCTTTCTGAAGATCGATGGCGAGGCCAAGGTTCAGGAGCCCGGAGTAGGTGCCACCCTGCAACTCCCCCCCCTTGGTATTGCCAAGTAGATCAGAAACGGACTGAAGCGAGAGAACGACGCCGTTTGTTTCAGCCTTTGGCCTGTAGCCAAGGAACTCCCCTGCGAGTCGCTGCTGGTTGAGAATATTGAAGGGATTGGAGAGATCGATCGGATCAGCATGCACCCCCTCCATGGCCAACAGGCCACACAACAGGACAATTGAGGTAAAGCGGAGTTGCATGGAGTTGGTTTCGATAAAGGAATACTACCGAGGAATCCAGCCCTGTCTGGTGACAGATTTGTCAGCATCAGGGCTTAACAGATAGGCAGGGGAAGCTTTTTGATTAAATTAGGATAATTGATTAAATTAGGATGACCTAGCCATGAAATTGTTTTGCTCGTTCCGAGTCCCACTCGCCCCGCTGATGATTGCTCTCGTAGGCCTTTCGCCTGCCCGTGCGGATCTGCGCGTTGCCTCCCTCTCGACGGTCACGACCGATCTAGCGAAGCAGATCGGGGGCAACCATATCACGGTCGAAGGCATCATTAAGGCCGGTATCGATCCGCATGAGTTCGAGCCGACGCCCGGTGATGTGAAGAAAGTCGCTGACGCGAATCTCGTACTCCTGACAGGCAAGGGGATGGAGGGTTATCTCTCGAAGCTGGAGGAGGCCGCCGGAGGCTCTGCCAAGCTCGTGAATGTGGGCAAAGACATTCCCTCGCTCACCATGACCGAGCAGGGGAGGAAGGTGGAGGATCCCCACTGGTGGCACAGTGTGGAGAACATGAAAGGAGCTACCCGCGTGGTGGCGGAAGCCTTCGAGAAAGCCGATCCCTCCAATGCCCTGAGCTATGACAAGAACGCATCCGCCTATCTCGCTAAGCTCGATGAACTCGAGCGCTGGATCCGAATAAAACTAGCCTCGCTTCCCCACGACCGCCGGAAACTCGTCACGTCGCACGATGCGCTCGGATACTTCGCCCGTGACTACGACTTCACCATCTATCCGGTGAAGGGGGTCAGCACCGCGGAGGATCCCTCTTCCCAACACGTGAAGGAGATCATCGGGGTCATAAAGGATCAGGGGGTGAAAGCGATCTTCTTCGAGACCATCGAGAATCCGCGCGCCGTCCAGCAGATTGCCGATGAGACGGGTGCAAGGGCCGACGCTTCACTCTACTCCGACGGACTCGGCGAGACTGAAGGAAACACCTACGACTCGATGATGAGGCATAATGTGTCGGCCATCGTCGAGGGTTTGAAATAAGGCCTAAGTAATCGTGCCGCCAAAATCCGTCTTTGTAGCATTGAGCCTAATGGCTCTTGTAGCGATCTCATCATCTGTTCATGCTGATGCGCTTCTGTTGCTGAAACCCAAGGTAGGTGATCCGGTCCTTCAAGAACTCATGGGGGGATGCTCACTCCGCTGTGCCTTCTTCTGGGAGACGCTTGCGGGGAGCTCAAATTCCTCGCTAAAACCCGCCTCGGAACTCTGCGACGATGATGCCACGACCTCGTGGATTTCCTCCTCTTCCGGACCGGGGGAGATCATCCAGTTCCACATTCCCGAGAAACTTCCCAAGGATTGCCGGGATACTCCCTTTTACGGGATGAATATCGCCAACGGGGTGATCAGAACGCTCGAGGAATTCCGCGGCTATGCCCGAGTCAAAACGATGACTCTAAGTGTCAATCACAAGCCGATTGCCCGCCTCCATCTTGTCGACACCTGGCGTTGGCAAGGTTTTCACTTCGAGGATGTCATGCTCAATCATGGTGATCTGATCGAATTGACAATCGATGAGATCTATCCGGGCAAGACCTCACAACAACCAGGCATTACCGAGATCGTACTGCAAGGAGCGCACTAGCTTGGTGAGGGCTGAAGCTGATTAGACTAAAGGCTCTTAGGTCTGACCAAAAATGAGTTTTTCGCGCAATGGCGTAGAGACGCAGAGAAGAAAGACGAAGAATTAAGG
>CAIZIQ010000126.1 GCA_903933015.1 uncultured Spartobacteria bacterium
AGAGAGTGATGCGCTCCATCAGGCCTTGGAACAGGGCATCATCGCAGGCGCGGCGGTCGATGTTTTCGATATGGAGCCACCTCTTCCGGAAAATTACCCCCTACTGACTGCCCCCAACCTGATCGCCACACCCCACATCGGCTTCAATACCAAAGAGGCAGTTGCGGAAAAGGGACGGATTGCATTGCAAAATATTTCAGATTTTTTGAATCAGAATCCCTAATATCCAATCTTGGAAAAAGATCGTACGCAGAAGAAATGTGGGAGGTTCGGATCGTCGAAATGGGCCTCTCACTATCGAATCGGACACTACAAAAAGTTTCTTTTTTGTCACAGAATGGCGGTTGACATATTTCAGTGAGAATGAAAGATAGTTGGTAAGGCAAAGAAGTCCTAATACACCCCAATGAACAACCGATTCCTTAAGCTGGCTGGAGTGCTCGCCCTGCTTTCGCTATTCAGCTCTATGCAGAATCTTGATGCCGGACCTGCTCGTCGAATCCGCCAAATCGTTCAAAACAGTGCGCAAGATAGTTTTGTTTACACGAACTCTCTCACGCAGAGCAATCAGGTCATCACCGACTTTACAGATTACTCAACGATCGACTCCGACTATATCAACACTGTTTCCGGCGGTTCCTTTCAGGTCGATACCAACTATGGCTTGGAGCTACTTTCCACTGCCCCAAATTACGTAGACGGAATCGGAGCCTACACCACCCTTCTCTCAGCTTCCAAAGATTGGACAATCTCGATCCAGTCGCATATCTCCACATTTACCAACAGCCAGACCAATCCATCCTATAGCGCCGGTATCAGCTTGGTGAAGACATCCGCTGGCGGATTGGAGTATCCCAACCGCATCGAATTGAACCTGTGTCGGACAGGCGGAACGGGAACCACTCTTTCCAACTCCATCGTTAGCAGTCTCTTTATCAACAATGGAGAGACTGATGCATCAATCGGCAAGAACCTCTCGGATGCCCAACTTCTGATTCGCTACAAGGCATCATCCCAGACTGTCACCACTGCCTACAGCACTAATGGATCCAACTATTCGGTTATTCAATCCTACAGTCTAGTCTCTAGCTGGAATCTCCAACCAACAGACAATTTGACCTTAGTGATTATTGCCAATGACCAACCCGAAGGCCGATCAATTCCCACCTACTCCGTGAGCACTGGTCAGATTTACCTCAAAAACCTGACTCTAAAATCTCCAAATGCTCCCACCAATGCTCCGCAAAACACCTCCACCGGCGGCACCCTCTCAGGTTCTGGAGGTAGTCAAAACGTCTACTATGGTGGATTCACGATAAACAACGGAGGACTTACTTTTAGCGGTGGAACTGGCACTCTCAGCCTTGGCGGTGGTAGCCTAACAATTGGCACAGGAACCTTGGTTATCAACACCAACGGCAACGTTATCGGCTTTGGAAGTCTCTCTAATACTTATACCGGCCCCACTAACTTTAATACTTTTACTAATGGTACTACCAATGGTATCAATTTTGGAGGTGGTTCACTATACATACCTACAAATAGTATCTTTTTTGGAAGCGGTTCACTATCCATACCTACGAACAGCCTCCTTCCCTAACTTCTCTTAAGTATTGTTTAAATCAAACCCACTCCCCTTCAAAGGTGGTGAGTTTTTTGTTCCGACAGCACCAATCTCAGTTTTTCCCAATGGAGTGGGAGTGAAGTCGTGGTGAATATTCCCTTTTTGTCACCCGACGACTTCGCCCTTCGGGCTGTGCCTAAGCGTAGGCTAGTCCGAGATTCCCGGCACTCGGCGTTGCGACCGAGCAGCAACACCGCAGCTATCCGCCGATATCCCAAGCCGAGCTAAACGGTGCCGAGGATCAGGCACGAATTGATGCCTCCAAAACCAAACGAGTTGGAAAGAATCTTTCGTGGGTGAGCCTCCCTCCCCTTGTTGGGGATCACATCGAGCTGACACTCGGGATCGGGTGTCTCGTAATGGAGGGTTGGAGGAAGATACCCCTCGGTCATCGCCAAACAGCAGATCACCGCTTCCAGAGCTCCCGTGGCTCCCAGGGGGTGGGCCGTGTAGGCCTTGGTTCCACTCACAGGTATCGATGCGGCACGGCTTCCAAAGATGGTGTGGATACAATGAGCTTCATTGCTGTCATTGACCTTGGTCGAACTACCATGGGCATTGATATAGTCGATCTCCTCGGGATTGGTCTGAGCATCGGCAAGGGCATCCCGCATGGCCCTGATGGTTGGTTCACCGTTCGGATGCGGTGAGGTCATGTGATAGGCATCGTTATTGTGCGAGAATCCCAGAATCTCAGCATAGATGCGTGCGCCGCGCGCCTTGGCATGATCGTACTCCTCCACAACAAGCGAAGCGGCCCCCTCCCCCATGACAAAGCCATCACGGTTCAGATCGAACGGTCTGCACGAGACCGAGGGATCCGCC
>CAIZIQ010000127.1 GCA_903933015.1 uncultured Spartobacteria bacterium
CTGGCTAGGTTTCTCCGGAGTGGAGCTGCACGCCATGCTCGAAAAGGCTGGTTTCGCCAATTTGGAAGTCAGTGTCGTGGCGCGTGAACAGCAGGCGCCGAATTTTCAGACGATTCTGGCAACCGGGATCAAGCAATAATCCGAGTGTCGCGCAGAGGCGCGGAAACGCTGGGAGATAGGGAAATATTCCCTCAGGGATGCAGGAGAAAGCTAAGAGTCTTGGGTTTCTCTGGGTATCATGGTCTTTACTTTTTCAAAAAAAAGGGAGATATTCCATCCATGGCAGACTCCTATACGATCAAGACGGCCCAGCAGCGTTTTTCTTCCGTGGTACAGGAGGCTGCGGATCATCCTATTACGATCACAAAGCAGGGAAGGGCCGTTGCTGTCATGATGTCGATCGAGAGGATGGAAGCGATTGCCGAGACCATGGAGATTCTTGCCGATCCAAAGGCGATGTCTGCGATACGGAGACACCGCGAGGGCATGGCAACTTACCATCCCGTTTCTGCTCTCGACGAGTTGTGATCAGCGTACGCCTTACCGGGGAGGTATTGGATTATCTCAAAAAGCTTCCTCCGCAGCCGCGTCATGCCATTCGCGTAGCGATCAAGGAGCTCGGCAAGGAACAGGGGGACATCAAGCCGCTCACCGAGGAACTCGAGTGATTACATCGATTGCGTGTCGGGAGTCACCGCATTCTCTTTGAGTATGAAATGGTCGGTGGGAAAAAAATCATCACCTGTGTTTTCGCGGGGTCGCGACGCTGGATTTACGAGGTCTTCCAGAGCCGGTTATCGGAGTAAATTATCCTAGCATTGGCTAACACATGCTTCGAGAAGCGTAATGAGGCTGGCGTGGAGCATGTGTAATTTTTAATTGAGGTTTTTTATCTGACGTCAATTCAAATCGAACTTTAAATTTCAACAGAAATACAGAGTCTGTTGTCAGACATAAAAATTTGTGACACAAAAACTACTTCTGCATTTCAAAAGAAGTACAGACAACACTTTTTATCCCTAGTGAGGGATCTCTCATTGCTTTGTGTCGAGAGGCACTCCGGCGAAGGGCGGCAGCTTGCTTTGATTCAAACTTTTAGTAATAACTCAACAAATTCTCATCTCCTTATGCCCTTCAAATCTTTCAATTTAGGTTCTCTTATCTTGCCGTTACTCTCTTTGAGTATCCTTTCCTCCTGCACCTTTTTGCCGAGTAGCGGACCATCTCTTTCCAGGATCAAATCCCATGCTCAGCCGGGGAAATTCACAGGAGAATATGTCCTGATCCCTGTCAGTGAGAAGATTGTCAATACCCTAAACCAGAGTGAACCTATTGCAGACTCTTCAAAGAAGCCCCTTGATCTGACCTGTCGCAGCACCGTCATGAAGCGCCTCTTCCGGCAGGGCACTCCGGATCTGCTGGGAGGTGTTCCCAGTGATGCTGTGGTCCAGGGAGATCTGGTCAAGGTCACTATCTTTGACTCGGGGGGGAGCCTCTTCGCCACGCCTGTCATGCCGAATGGTTTTGGCCAGACTGGAGCCATCCCTCACGAGATCCCCGCACAGCTTGTTGATAACTCCGGGGAGATTATGGTTCCTTACGCCGGACGGATCATGGCCAGGGGGCGCTCCGTTGAGGAGATTCAGGATGAGATCCAGGCCAAGCTCAAGGGCAAGACCGTTGACCCCCAGGTTGTCGTCACGGTCGCCGAGCGCAAGGGAGGAGATTGCGTCTCCGTCCTGGGTGATGTGAAGACGCCAACCCGTGTCCCTGTTTCCCTCGCTGGCACGCGACTTCTTGATGCAATCGCCCAGGCGGGGGGTAGCACTGGCAAGGAATACGAGAGCATCGTCAGTGTTAATCGCAAGGGAAGTACTCGGGTAGCCCTCCTTTCTGATGTCTATGACAATCCGGCCAAGAACATCTTTCTCCAGTTTGGAGACAGCATCATCATCCGTGTCCGTCAGCAGAACTTCCTGAGCTTTGGTGCTAATAACAGACTGGCCGAGGTGCCCTTTGATGATGACCACCTCACGCTTGCCAAGGCCCTTGCCAAGATCGGTGGTGCCGATGACAACAAGGCCAACCCCTCCGGTATCCTTCTCTACCGCGTGGAGCCTCGTCAGGTCGTCATCGACATGGGTCTCAAGCCCGTGGGCAATGGGGACACCTGCCCCGTCATCTACCGCCTCGATATGACTCGCGCCGATGGATTCTTCCTCGCCAGGAACTTCGCCATGCGTGATCACGACATCATCTACACCACCCTTTCCGGGAGCCAGGGATTGGTTAAATTCCTCAACGTTCTTGGCGGCATCTTTGCCCCAGCCGCTCAGGCTGGGGGCACGGCTGCCACAGCAGCAGTTGCACTTTAAAATCTCCTAGATGCAGCCACAGGCACTCTGATAATGTCTCCAATAGAAGCCACACCCCCAGAAGAGACAGTTGCCTCTCCGGAGCCCGCTGTGATTCCTCACGAAGAGCCAGCTCCTGAAATAGCGCCTCCAGTTGATGAGATCCCACATGCAGCCATGGAAGCTCCCGCTGCCGAGGCATCCGCAGTAGAGGAGCCGCCCATGGTAGAGCATCCACCACAAGCTGAGCACCTGCCAACCCCTGAACCCCCCAGAAAGGATCCTTCTGCTGCTACGAAGGTCTTTCATTCAGCACCTCAGCATGATTCCGAAAAGGAGGCATCCCGCCTCCTTCTGATCAGGCTCGTAGTCACTCCCTTCCAGCACCTGATCCAGAGCCTCTCCGGGCACAGGTCATCCGACTCCTCCCTGCTGGCTGAGTCGTTCGCCGTGCATGAGACATCCCTAGCCCCCCATGTCACCCATCTCGAGTTGAAGCATGCCGGGGGAAGCGAGCCTCCCCCGCGTCGTCGGATCCCCTGGTCCCTCCTCCTCATCGTCGTCCTGCCGACCTTACTTGCCATGGGGTACTATGGCTTCCTGGCCAGCGAC
>CAIZIQ010000128.1 GCA_903933015.1 uncultured Spartobacteria bacterium
GGCGGAGAAATTTCCGTCCGAGCTTTCCGGCGGCATGGTCAAGCGCGCGGCGCTGGCGCGCGCGCTGGCGCTCGATCCCGAGCTTCTGTTCCTCGACGAGCCGACTTCGGGCCTCGATCCCGCGGCGGAGTTCAGGATGATGGAATTATTGCGCCAGCTTGCGGATTCGGGATGCACCGTCGTTTGTTCCACTCATAATATGACGAACATCTATCTTTTCGATAAACTCGCCGTCCTCTGCGACGGGATGCTGGTTTTCTCCGGCAGGCCGGAAGAGGTGAGGGAGTTTTTCGGGGCAAGAGACATACCGGGTCTCTTCCTGAGACTCGGGGAACGTTCCGCAGGTGAGTGGAGGGAGATGAACGAATCGAAGGATAGTGCCGGCACCTTGACCGCAGAGATTCAAGCATTTCCATCTGACCCTCTCAAGGTAAGAAGGGGTTTCCAGATCCCGCTTCTTATTGAGCGGCAGTGGGCGATTTTTGTTTCTGATCCTCGAAACCTTCTGATTCTTCTTGGGCAACCGCTGATCATTGGTCTCCTGCTGGTGTGGGCGGTTTCAGGAACAAGCGACGACGCCTCACTGAAACTTTTCATCACCTACATCGCCACGCTCTGGTTCGGATGCAGCAATGGTGCCCAGGCCATCATTGGGGAACTCCCGATTTACAGGCGCGAACGCATGGTGGGCTTGGGTAGGCAGTCCTACTTGCTTTCCAAGACCCTCTTTATCGGTGCGATGACGCTCGTTCAGGCATTCATGCTCTTTGCACTCACGCGGTACGGCGGAAGTGGGATTGACGGCTCGCTCCCTTGCCAGGCCACTGGTGTTGCACTGATCGCGATAGTTTCCTCCTGCATCGGCCTTGCGATATCTTGCATCTCCCGCAGCACCATGCAGGCGGTGCTTTTTGTTCCATTGATCATCATTCCCCAGATCGTGCTCTCCGGATATACGGTTCCAGCCAGCTCCATGGGCCCCGCGGTAACGGCCGTCTCTTCCATCACACCCACGTTCCAACTCCAGAGGATCATGGATACCAGCCTGCTTTGGGATCGTGACATCGATTCAAAAATCCTGGAGGAACACATGCCGCCCTTCCGTAACATGAACAGCGTCCATCATCTTGCTGTTGGCGAGCATTTCAAGGACAGGGGGCAGGCCATTACCGCTATTGTGATCGAGTTCCTATGGATGCTGGTGGCCTATGTGGCGTCATTACTATTTCTCCGATCTAAGGAAAGGGAATGACACTGCCCTAACCAGTCTTCATGGATAGAAACAGAAACAGCTCTCCCCCCAATACGTTCATGAACGAAGGGAACAGAAAAAGATTCGGCCAGTACGAGGTCCTTTCGCGTGATGACGGCAGCGAGCATGTTTACTCGCAGGGAATGCATGATGTCACATACCTTGCGGTCGACACCCTGCTCGATCGCCGGGTGCTCCTGAGGGTTCTACGTTCCGAGTTCCTTCAGAACACCGGGGCTAGGAAGTCATTCCTTGAAGGGGTCCGGGCACTTGCCGGGATCCGCCACTCGAACATCTCTCCAGTGCTCGGCATCAGCGAGGGTAAGGACGACTGTTACTGCGCCATTGAGGATCCCTCCGGTGAGAACCTTGAAAGCTTGGTCACCAGGCTGGGATGCATGGATCTCAGGTCAGCACTGCTGATTCTTGACCAGTCCGCAAAGGTTCTTCGAGAACTCTGGCAGTCCTCAAGAGTTATTGCGGGACTCTCTCCGTCCGTGATTCAGGTCTGCTATGAAGGTGAAGACCTGACTGTCCGCTTCACGGACCTTCATCTGATCCTTACATCCAACGGAGGTGCTGGATCGAATGCTGTCGGGTCCTCCAGAGCCGCGGGCGATTTCCGAAGTCCCGAGGAAATTCAGCGGGGGGTAGTTGATATCCGCTCAAACATCTACTCACTCGGATTGATTTTTGGGGAAATCCTCGGGGGAAGGGGAGGGGCCCAAACCTTCCTTAGCTTAGGATCCGGAGCTAGCGGTCCCAACCTCCATGTATTCCGGAGACTACCTGAAAAAATTCTCTATCTGTTGGAACTCATGCTGGAGAGGGATCCTGATCGCAGGATTCAGACACCCTACGACCTTCGCGCACTCGTCGAGCAATGTGAGCGTGAGGAGATCGGCGGAGCACCCCTGATGATCCGCCCCGAAGTGATGGGCGGATCCTCCGTGACAGGTGAATCGGTGGAGCCGGACCCCCTTCCGCTGGAATTCAACCTGATGAATCCTCCCGATCAGAAAGGTGTCTACAGGGACGCGGAGGACAAGCTCCGGGGAGGCATCGTGATGATTCACTTTTTCGGATCCGAGGCATCTCCCATGGAGTTCTCGACTAGTCTCTCCCTTGCGGAAAAGACCCTTGCACAGCCACACCCCAATATTGTCCGTGCAATCCGTGTCCATTCCGCGGGACGAAATCGTTTTATTGCCTATGAGAAGGTCGTCGGCGGCACTCTCCTTGAGGTGATGAGGAAAAGACGCAGGCTTTCCCTTCCAGATGTCCTCACGCTGATTGAACAGGCCGCCGCCGCAGCGGACCATGCGCTCAGCCATGATCTTGCAGGACTGAATTTTTCCTTCTCCTTGCTCAGGATTGTTAGGAATGACGGGATGCAGGATGGGAAAAACCCGGAATGGATGTCACTTCCGGTGACCGGGTGGCCCTCCTTCACTCTCAAAGTTCCACTCTACGGATCAACGCCTAGTATCGGGGATGAGGATCCCTCGCTTGCCACCGGAAATAACAGGACACTCCTTCTCTCGGTTTACCTGCGTGAAATCGCGGAAACTACCCATGAATTGCTGGGTGGAGCCAAGCCGAGGAACATGGCTTTCAACGAATCCACTTACAAGCCGCTCTCCACCTTGTCGGAACAGGGGAACATCATCCTCAGAAGGGCGCTCTTCGGTGGTGTTGGGCATCCGTTTTCAAGTGCCCGGGAGTTTGTGGCAGAATTGGAGCAGAGTGCGTGGGACAAGGAGCTCCCGTCCGCGCGGTTTCCAACCGATCGGGGTAACCAGAAAGAGGAGCAATCAAATTCAGGGGTGATGTCTGGCAACACCATGGAGAAGACGTTTTCTGAGAGAAATTTCCCGGCGTCTACCTTCATCCTATTGCTGATTCTTGCGGCGTTGATCGCAGGGGCTGTTTATTTATTACAGCCGTTTTGGCAGTCCTTGCCAAACGGGAATGAAGTGCCTAAGAGCACGCAGGTCACGTCACCTCCCGTCGTGAAATCTCCCGGCGACTCCGCTCAGGGAGTGCCCCTGATACCAAGCCCGACTCCTGAGGAGATCCCCTCTAGGCCCTCCGCCATCATCCCACCCCCAACAACAAGTCCGCTTCAGTCTTCCCCACCCTTACCAATGCCTCTTGGCACTCCCATGCCGCCAGCATCCTCGGGGCTACCCGCCGAGTCATTACCTGCCACAATGCCCGTTGAGACTCCCGTCACATTGCCCGAGAGTACTCCATTACCTGATCATGTGCTTGCAACCACTGATAACGGGAGTGCCAAACGCTTAGCGAACCCTGTCGTGACCAACCCGGCGGCCATTCCTCCAGTAACTCCTGAGGCAAGCTTGTCTCCAGAGACCATGAACTCACCGGCTCCAACCCATCAGGTTCCATCACCGTGACACCCCGTCGCGAATACGTTTTTTTAACATAGGGGTTGCCAAATTCTTTTACCCAGCAATAAAGAGATCCCATGAGTTCTTTCGATCAGTTCATCGCGCCGATCTCACCTGAAAAACCGTGCGGTGATGATCTCTCCAACTCCCAGGACTTCATCGAACTCGACACGCTCGTCCAGGGGAAGCCGGAGACCCAGTTCTCGGAAGCCGTTCCACCCGACTGGAAACTCGTTTATGGCAGTTGCACCGACCTTCTTGCCAAGTCGAAGAATCTCCGGGTGGCTGTTGTTCTCTGCCTTGCCGCGCTCAAGCGCGAGGGATGGGAGGGAGGTGCGGCGGCCCTGGACATGACTGCCAAGATCCTCAGGCAGTATTGGGATACCCTCTACCCCCTGTTGGATGCCGAGGACAAAAATAACCCCATTGAGCGCTTCAACATCCTCTCCTCCCTCAACAACCCGATCGGCACATTCGACGATAGCTTTGCCTATATTCAGAGCCTGACGGAGACCCCGCTTACGAATTCCCCGCGTCTTGGCAAGCTCTCCTTCGCCGTGATGCAAGCTGATTACAAAGGCGATAACGCCCCCAATTCCGCCCAGATCGACGCCGCCTTCCTCGATACTCCCAAGGAGGAACTCGCAACCATCTCTTCGGCCATTGACCAAGCCATTGCGGCCGTCAACGACATGGCCGCCTTTCTTGGTCAGATCCCGGCGGAAATTCCGGCACCGACGTTCGACATCTTGATTCTGCAACTTGCCAAGATCCGGAAACTCATGGATGGCCACCTCCATGCTGCCGATCCCACCACGGTTAGTACCGTCGCCGCCGATGGACTCCCTGACGCCGATTCCGGCCCCTCGGGTGGGGGAACGATCAGGACGCGCGCCGATGTCGAGGACGCCCTCCAGCGCATCTGTGATTTCTACGCCCGCTCCGAGCCCTCCAGTCCACTTCCCCTTCTGCTCCAGAGAGCCAAGAGGCTTGTGAACTCCGACTTCCTGAAGATTATCGAGGAGTTGACGCCGGAAGCCGCAGGACAGATGAAAACGGTGACTGGCTACAAGGAACCATCAGCTTCAGGCCCCCAGGCATAAAAGAAATCTTTCAACGGGATTTTAAGGAAAATGGCACTGTTAGTGCTTTCTTTTAAACAGATTATATTACTAATCGATCTCCCTAAATCACTGTTTCAATAAAATTTTACATTACCAAAGTTGACATTGTCCCTAACCCATTCAAATTCCTTCGTCTAGACGATCCTTCCCGCAGTACATCAACAACAAACAACCCATCAGGAACAAGACACCATGAGTGAATCCAGCCAAAAGTTCATCGCGCGTAATCGAGCCCCTCGCGTCCAGATCGAGTATGATGTGGAGCTCTACGGTGCCGAAAAGAAAATCCAGCTTCCCTTTGTCATGGGCGTCATGTCAGACCTTTCTGGCAAGCCCAAGGACGACCTGGCGCCTCTTGCCGACCGGAAGTATCTGGAGTTCGACGTTGATAATTTCGACGACCGTCTCAAGGCCATCAAGCCCCGTGTCGCTTTTGCCGTTCCCAACACTCTCACCGGCCAGGATA
>CAIZIQ010000129.1 GCA_903933015.1 uncultured Spartobacteria bacterium
ACCTCTTCTTCCGTGTCGAGGGGGAGGTTCCAGATAGCCGAACTGTAGGAAAAAAATACCTCGGTCATCACGATGATCAGGGCCGTCATGAAACAGACGATGCCGGCGACAAAGGTAATGAAGACATACAGGGAGAGCTTTTGATTCACGGTTGCCGAATCAAAGAAGAAGAGCATCAGAACAGTAACTGAAATGAGGACGCCGCTGAGGACATCAAAAAAGACGGCCAGGACGCACATTTTTCCCCTCCTTCGTGTTTCCTCAAACTCCTTGAGGTAGTGCTCGCGAAGCACGGTGGGATGGCTCTTTTCACTTGTGAGCTCCTTATGAATAAACCGAATCCTGTCGACGGCCCGGATCAATCTGCCGTTGATGGCGGTGATCAGGGCCGCCACCGCAGTAAGGAGGAAGACCGGGGCCAGGGCCAGATGGATCGAGGAGGTAACGTCGGTGCTCGAGAAATTCATCGCGCTTTGAGTGTGTTAAGGAAACTACGTTTCCGTCCAGCATCTCCTTGGGAATAAGGAGGGGAGTGGAGGCGGGGGACGGAATCGAACCGTCGCATGGGGCTTTTGCAGAGCCCGGCCTTACCACTTGGCTACCCCGCCATGAACCACGACTGACTGATTGAAATTATGCACAAAACCGACGGAGGCACAATGAAGTGCATTACCCGCCGGTGGTCGCCAACCGGAGGGCATACTCCTCACGTAGTTGCTTCAGGGGCATGTGGTGAGGTTGGGCAAGGGATGGATCGCTCATGAGGATGTGCGCCGCTTCCCGTGAGGCCACGGAAATCAGATCGGCATCGCGGTAGAGATCGGCGATCCTTAGAGGCGGCAGTCCGCTTTGCGCTGTCCCCAGAATATCGCCTGATCCGCGTAGTCGCAGATCCTCCTCGGCGATCAGGAATCCATCGCTGCTCTTTTCCAGAATCCTAAGCCGTTCCATCGCTTCGAGGTTACCGCTGCCCTCGATGAGGACACACGTGGAAGTATGAGCGCCGCGACCGATGCGCCCACGCAGCTGATGAAGCTGCGCGAGGCCAAAGCGCTCGGCATTCTCAACCAATAAGAAGGTGGCGTTCGGGACATCGACTCCTACTTCGATCACTGAAGTGGTCACCAGAACCTTGGTGTTGCCCCGCAGGAAGCTCTCCATGACGGTCTTCTTCTCCTCCGCGCTCATCCTTCCGTGCAGCAACTCGCAGGGGAACGGAGTGAGCCGTTCCCTCCAGGAGGTGATCTCGGATTCGGCTGCCTTCGCGGCAAGTTTCTCGGATTCCTCGATCAGGGGATAGACGACATAGGCCTGGCGTCCCTTTTCCAACTGGCCCGTGAGGTAGGCAATGATCTCGGAGAGTTTCTCGGAAGTGCGTGCTGCCGTTCGAAGCGTGCCCCTTCCCGGAGGCTTCTCATCAAGGATGGAGAGATCGAGGTCGCCGTAAATGGTTTGGGCCAGTGTCCTGGGAATTGGGGTCGCCGTCATGACCAGGACATCAGGGGCCGAGGGAGAGTTTGCCAACTGGGTGCGCTGGAGGACGCCGAACTTGTGCTGCTCATCGATCACGACGAGGCCGGCTCCTTGAATCGCGGATTCGTTGTGAAGCAGGGCATGGGTACCGATCACAACGGTTGGCTTCTCAGAAGCTGAGAGGGGTTTTGCTGACTTTGCTTTTCTGGCTCCGGTGAGCAACTCCACGGGAATGCCGAGGGGTTCCAACCAGTGCTGGAAATTCCTGAAATGCTGCTCCGCCAGGATCTGGGTGGGTGCCATGAGGATGGCACGGTGACCGGACTCAACGGCGGTAAGCATTGACGCGGCTGCCACGACGGTCTTTCCGGAGCCGACATCTCCCTGGAGCAGACGGTGCATTCTGTGGGTGCGGGCCATGTCCTCCCGGATTATGGCGACGGCTTTTTGCTGGGCCCCGGTGAGGGCGAAGGGGAGAGCTTCCAGGAAGGCAGAGAGCAGATGACCTCGGGAGGATTTTGCCGCTCCTCGCGGCCTGCGTGCCTCGTTCCTGCGGATGGTGACGAGGGTCTGTATCCCGAGGAGTTCCCGCAGGGCGAGTGTGCGTCGTGCAGGTTCGAGCATCTCCAGGGACTCAGGAAAGTGAATGTTCCGTAGGGCCGTCCCCCAGTCGGCCTGCTGATGCCCCAGCGGGTCGATCCATCCGCTCCAGTCAGTCTCGCTCAATGCACGATGAATGAGTCCCCGGATCACACGTACGCTGATTCCTTCGCCGGCCGGATGAACCGGGACGATCCGGTCGAGATGGATGCTCTGGCGATCCTCCTCCGTCACCACCTCGAATTCCGGGTGCTCCATACAGAGGCGCTTTCCGCGCAGGCGAACTTTGCCGTGGACGATCACCCGGGTGCCGGTCACGACGCTCTTCTGGACATGGTACAGATTGAACCACCGGAGCGTGAGGCGCGCAGAGAGGGGTGAGCCCGGAGTCTCCTCGATTTCCGCCTCGAAGCTGCGCATCCGCCCGAAGCGTCGGAAGACGGTCTTCCCAACAGTACCACTCAGGCAGAAGGAACGCTCGCCCGGGACATCGGGGAAATGATCGAAGCGTTTCCTATCCTCATGGCGTCTCGGGTAATGCTCAAGCAGTCCGCGCAGCGTGGTGATGCCGAGTTTGCCGAGAGCGGTGAGTTGCGGACGTCGGATCCATCCCAGTTCCTCAAGCAGGATTGAAGGGGCATGGGGGGGAAGTGCCGCCGGTTTTTTCTTGGGCTTCTTGGGAAGCTTCGCCTTGGAAGCCTTGGCAGGCTTTGGTTCGAGAGCCATGACTAGGCCGTCTCACCCGTGGAGCTGCGGATCGCCACGATCTGGACCTGGGCCTCGTCGCGTCCCTGCCAGGTATTTCTGTTCACGGTGTAGGCGACATCCCAAGGGGGGCGGGGAAGGGCGTCGAGCGAGGCATTGAACCAGATGGCATCGCGGCGCCGACCAGAGCTTTTGAGTTCGAGGCGGAGATGCTTTTCCTTGAGGATGCGGGGAGTTGAGGAGGGAGTGACGCCGCGCGAGAAGAGGAGCGGCTGTGCATTCGAGGTCCCGAAGGGGGCGAGTCTCTCCTGGGTATCAAGCCACTCCTCGTCAACCAGGCTGAGATCGAGTTCGGCATCAAGACGGAGGCGCGGAACAAGATCCTCCTCACTAATGAGTTCGCGGGTGGCTGACTCAAAGCGTTCACGCAGTTCGCCGAGACGCGATTCCTGAAGACTCAGTCCGGCAGCCATATCATGACCGCCGAAGGCATCGAGCAGGTCGGAACACCGGCCCAGTGCCTCAACCAAGGGGAGTCCCTCGATGCTGCGTCCGCTTCCCTTGCCGGCTCCGGTTTCATCAAATCCCACGATCAGCGTGGGTCTGTGCCATCGGCGCGCGATCCTCGAGGCCACGATACCAACCACGCCCTGATGCCAGTCCTTTTTCCCGGTCACGATGGTGGCGTGCCGTTCGGGATCAAAGTTGTAGTCGACCCATTCCTCAGCCTGGAGGGTGACATCGCGCTCGACGGCCTGACGCTCCCTGTTCTGCTGGTCGAGTTGGGCGGCAATCCTGGTCGCCTCGTTGGCATCATCGGTGAGAAGCAGGAGGAGTGCCTCGGTGGCGCTCCCGAGGCGTCCGGCGGCATTGATCCTGGGGCCGATTTTGAAGCCGACATCGGAGGGCGTGTAAGGAGCAGTCGCTCCGGAAACATGAAGGAGGGCATGCAGGCCGGCCCAGCGTGAGCGGGCAAGCTGGCGCAGACCCGCCTTGACGAAGATACGATTTTCACCCACGAGCGGCACGATGTCAGCCACAGTCCCGACTGCGACGAGATCAAGGAAGTCGCGGAGATCAATCGTGTCGACCGGGTGAGTCTTCTGCATCGCATGGCAGAGCTTGAAGACGATCCCGGCGCTGCAGAGGTAGTGGAAGTCTGGACCAAGTTTCGGATTCACCAGGGAGGCGCAGAGTGGGCCGACTGTCTCGGCATCGGGTTCATGGTGATCGAGGACGACAAGTTCACAGCCTGCCTTGCCGAGTTGCTGTGCCTCGGCGCGTGAGTTGGTTCCACAGTCCACGGCAACAACGATGCTCGGCATGGTCTCCCGCAGGCAGCGTGTGATACCCGCCGTACTGAGGCCGTAACCTTCCGATGCACGATCAGGAATAAAACACTCGACCTGGCCACCTGCCAGGCGCAGGTATCTGCATAGGATCGTGAGCGAGGAGACTCCATCCACATCGTAGTCCCCATAGAGGGTGATCCGTTCCTTGGATTCCACGGCTTCCAGCAGGCGCGCTGTAGCCTCGGGTATTCCTGGAATCTCCTCAGGAGGACGGAGGGTAGCAAGACGTGGGTCGAGAAAGAGGGAGGCCACATCGGGCGTGGTGAATCCGCGTGATGTGAGTAGTCCCGCCACCACGCCTGGTATCCCGAGTTCCACCGCAAGTCGCCGGGTCAGGACCTCATCGGGTGTGGTCGGCAGGATCCAGCGGCGTTGCATGGGAGATAAGTTATCCCCGGAGCCATTGACTGGCAATTTTGGGTTTTCGGTCAGAGTTGACCGCTGGAATAGGCGAGGGTAGCCAGGCTGGCGGCGATCGACTGGTCGCACTGGGCCTTGGTCGCCATTGCCTGAGCCAGAGAGGTACGGGCAGTCAGGACGTCCTGAATCTGTGTCCTGCCGAGATTGAAGCTGGCCATGAGTGCGTCGTAGGAGGCCTGGCTCGCCTGGAGAAGGGCATCCGCAGACTGCTTTTGCTGCAGCGAGGCCTTGGCGGTGGTGTAGGAGCGCCAGACTGTAGCCACGGATTCATCACGGGCCTGAAGGACAGCCTCATTAGCTTCCCTCCAGGAGGAGGCCGCCTGCTTGACCTTGTTCCGGTTGAGGCCGCCGTCGAAGAAGGGCCACGAGACATTCACAAATCCACCGTAGTTCTGGAAGCTCAGGCCGACATTGTGGATGGAGGAGCCGTTGATGGTGGTGTTGAAGTCTTGGTAGCTCTGGATTCCCTTCAGAGAAAATTGGGGTAACGTTCCGGCCTTGGTTGCGCGCAGGGATTCCTCAGCGGCCTGGGCCTTGGCGACCTTCGCGAGCAGGTCGGGCTTCTGCTTGAGGGCCGTTTGGACGAATTGATCGAGAGGTGCCTGAAGGCGGCTGTCCATCCGTGAGAAATCATAGGGCGCGACCCGGAGGCCGCACTGAGGCTCCGCGCCGATGACCTGGATGAGATTGAGCCGGGCCACTTCCCAATTGGAACGGGCACTCACCACGTCGTAGTCCGCCTGGGCTTTCGCCTGTTTGGCTTGGAGCAGGACAGGTTCTGTCAGCAGGCCCTGATCGTATTTGGCTTGGGTCGCTGCGAGGACATCCTCTGCCGATTTCGCGGAAACCTCGGCCGCCTCGATGAGGCGCCGATCGGTCTCCATCGTGTAGTAGGCCTGGGTGACCTGGAAGGTGATCTGCTGGTTGGTGGCATTGAAGGAAAGGTTCGCCGCAGACTGGGAGTGCTTTGCGGCCTTGGTATTGGCAACCCGTTCACCGAAATCAAAGAGGGTGTAGCGGAGATTCACCCCGGCGCTCAGGCTGCTGTAGTTGCCGCTGGCCTGGTCGTCGAAGTTGACCGGCACGACGATGCCTGACTGGCTTTTCGCACCGGTCAGATTCTGGCTCCAGTATCCTCCCCCATAGCTGCTCTCCACCGTCAGGGTGGGATAAAACTGGGCTTCCGTGAGCCCTGTGGAGGCGGCTGCCTGAACGGCCATTTCCCAGGCTATTCTCGTTCCTGGGTTGTGCCGCTGTGCCAAATCAACCAACTCGGGCAAGGTGTAGCTCTTTTTCGCATCCACGAAGCTGTAATTGTGCAACTGGGCCATAAGTTCCAGTTGATGAGCCATCTCCGCCGCAGAGGCAACTGTGGTCTGCTTGTCCTTGGATGCTGGGATAGCGACCGTATCACCCGATGCCTGGAGCATGGGATGGGCCAGGCTGCACGCCATGAGCACCAATACGGTGGAGACTCCAGGGTACTTCTTCATCAGTTGGTTAGGTAACGGCGATGAGGATTTCCTGTCGAGTCCCCTTTTGCCTTACTACCGATTTCATGCCATCCCTAACGTTCGAGCCGATGAAAAGGCTCTTCCTTGCTGCCGCCTCCGTGAGTGTGGCGGCCTCCTTCTCCGGTTGCTCCTGTATTCAGGAAATAGGCGGAGCATACTTTCCCGCCTGGCTCCTCTCGATCCTGATCGGTTGGGCTCTCTCTCTCATTGTGCGGTTGGTGCTGATCAAGGTCGGAATCGACGGTTGGATCCGTCCCCGCTCCATCGGATATCCCTTTCTGACGGTCTTCTTCACCCTGATAATCTACCTCATCTTCTTCACCCACTGAACGCCATGACGACCGAAGAACAAAACAATCCCACAGGACTGGCCGAAAACCCTGAGGCACAGCACTCCCGGAAGGCGGTGTTGGGAGCCGTGATTGGGTGGAGTTTCGTGATCCTGGCACTCATCGCCGCGGTGATCACTTATTTCTATGAGTCCCGGAATCCCCGCTGTAACAACGGGGTGCTCATGGCCGACATGATCGGGATCGCGCCCCGGGTCTCGGGTCAGATCAAGGAACTGCCGATCAAGGACAACCAGCTCGTCCACAAGGGGGATTTGCTTTTTCAAATCAACACCGCTCCCTATGAAATCGCCGTGCAGTCGGCCGCCGCGAATCTTGCCATGGCCGAGGGGGCCCTGACCAATGCCCAGCTTCAGATTGCCTCCCAGCAGGCCCAGGCGCAGGAGGCCGAGGCCTCCCTTCAGCAGTCCCAGGCATCGCT
>CAIZIQ010000130.1 GCA_903933015.1 uncultured Spartobacteria bacterium
AACTTGTTGTTCACAAACCAATTGGTGATCTTGTTCATCAGTTCAGGGAAGGGGGGTAATAGGATTGCGAAGAGGGATCCTTAGCGAAAACGGATAAGCCCAATATTCTCCATTCGGACTGCCACGCTGGGTAATGATCTTAGATTTTTCCTTCTCCTCGACAGCAAAGACATCGGAGGACTGCAAGGCCGTGACAAAGTCATCAATCACTGAGGTTTGCCGTGGGTTGTCGAGATAGAGGCCCTTCACAAGGAGAGCCTTTATGGAACCGTCATTCGTCTTGGCCGCAGCACCTCGCTGGGGAATGTCGCCCACTGCCTGGATTTGTGTGATCCAGAGATATCGTTCAGGCACCTTTGCGCTGAGTTCGGCAAGGATCCTTGGGTACGCTTCCCTGAGATTAATCACGGAAAGAATCGCATCACTGGTCTGCTGGATGGAGACTTCTTTGGATGCCAGCGCCTTGATCTGACTGGAGATCCTGCTGTTCTTGGCGATCTCTGCATCAATGGAGGCCGTCGTTGTTCGGGTCAAGGAAGTTGCCTGCAAAGCAAAACCGTACCAGGCTCCGAGGCTTGCAAGGAAAAAGAAGACTCCCGCAGCTAGGTAGGGGAAGCGTTTTGCAAAAGCCCGTTTCCTTGAGACTGACGGGGGCAGAAGGTTGACCTTGGTGCGAGGTGCAGAAGTCAACAGCAGCGCACCCCCAACCAATTCACTGAGATTATTTGAATTTGATTCAACGAAAGAGCGTGCAGATTCAGCAACCGTAATGCCTTCCAGAGGATTGAAGAAGGAGGTCTCCTTCTGAAGCTTTTCGGTAAAGAACTCAGCAAGATAAGGGAGGGAGGCCATTCCTCCCGTGAGAAGAATTAAAGAGGGATCGTTTCCTCCGAGATTTGACCTGTAGTAGCTTAGGGAACGGCTGATGTCGGCTTGGGTCTTAAGAAGTGTCTGTCTCGCGATGCGGGCGATATTGGCCTCAACAGGGTCGTTTGGTTGTTCGAAGCCTGCCCCAAGCGCCACACTTCCACGTGAAATCTTAAGATTTTCAGCTTCATCCAACTCTGCATGGATATCTTTGGCAATTGCTGCCGTGACAGCCAATCCACCGGAGGGAATGCTTCGTGAGAAGAAGGCACCTTCAGCAGCGATGACCATGTTGGAGGTACGCGAACCAATATCTAGAAGAAGGGTTGTTCCTGCTGAACCCGCCGGTGAGGCATTCAGGAATGCATCATAGAGTGCGAGGGGAGCGACCAGCACGGAGGTAATGTTGAGTCCTGCGGAGGAGACCGAGTCGCAGAGCGATTCTAGCAAGTCAGCTTTTACTGCCAGGAAAACAACATTAACGGCACCCGAAGGGGTATTTCCCATCACCACATAATCCCATACGACTTCTTCCAGAGGGAAAGGAATGTTCTGTTGGGCTTCGAATCCTACAACGGCAGCTACTTGCTCTGCAGAGCCTCCCGGAACTTCCAAGGGAACAACCCTGGTGAATACCGTATGGGCTGGCAGGACGCAGATGACTTCTGAACGGCTAATCTTCCAGTTCTTTAGAACATCGGTGAGAGCCAGGCGGATTTGCTCGGGTCGAGAGGTATCGAGTGCCGGGTCGATCATCAGTTCCCTACGCGCGCCACGCAGAAGGGTAAGTTGACCGGCTGTGGAAACCGAAAACTCGGCGATGCGAAGAGACTGCATCCCAAGATCGAGGACCAAGGTTTTTTTTGGCGATGCCATGAGCGGAGGGATGGAGGATGTTTTTAAGGGGGGGATCCTTACTGCTTCTTCACCGCCTCGTAATAGTCGGTGTTCAGAGATGCAAAAGGAGTATCATTCTTATTCAAGAGAAAGCCGCTTGTCTTTTGATATTGCGGCCACCAGATCCCGGCAGATTTGAGGCTTTTCTGGGCAACGATCTGTCCCTGTCTGGAGATGGTGACGCCGATGTCCACAATGGCCGAGGAGGCGCTGGAGGGGATCTTTCCATCGAAGAAGCGCTCCAGGGTTCTAGGGCTGATATACATCACCGACTTGAGGTCGTTTTGCAGGGCTGGAACGGAGGTATGGGTGACCTGGCCCGTCAGCAATGTTCCCTGGGGAGCTGCCGTGCTTTTGTTGGATAGCAGGACGTAATAATCGAGAACGATATCATCGGCGTATTTGTCTGTAGGGATCAGAGCTCCCGAGGGTTGCCATCCGAAGGTCACTTCGATTTCCATCCAGTTTTTGGGACGGGA
>CAIZIQ010000131.1 GCA_903933015.1 uncultured Spartobacteria bacterium
CTCCGTGATCCCTCACGTAGGCTTCGTACGCTGATCAATAAAACTCCCGCCTCCCCCATCCCACCCGAGGCAGCGGAACTTTTTCCCCGCGTCGCTACACTCACCCAGGAAGTCGACGACCTGTTGGCACGCCATGTGGCGGCAACAACTCCGCTTGCGAAGGCGGTGCTTGCCGCTCCCCTGAAGAAAATCACTATGGAACTCGGGGCACTACTCTTGGGAGTCGAGAGCTGGCATTACGACCTTAAAACTCGCCTCTCTGCGCTCGATCAAGCCTGGCCCTCTCATGATTCCGAAAGCTTATCCAATCTTGCTGCCTCCTTTTCCTACGCCACCCGCTGGGAATCCCAACTGCGTGAACGCAAACTCGCGTTGGATTGTCTTTGAATCACAGGCATCAGGAGGATGTAGGAGATAAGGAAAAGATACCTTGGCGAGATCCATCCCTTTTATCCCCTTCATCCCTGTGATTAATATCTGCACCCAATGATTGCGGGCATCGACCTTGGCACCACGAATTCCCTCATCGGGGTTTATGACAGCGGCTTCCCCACGCTTCTCGCCGATGCCGACGGGAACAGGTTGACGCCATCGGTCGTTCACTACGTAGCGAATGGTAGCGTCCTTGTCGGCAGGGAAGCACGCAGGATGGAGGCCCTGCATCCGGAGAGCACCCTCTCCTCGGTAAAGCGCCTGATCGGCCGACGCCTCGGTGATGAGGGAACCGAGGGAATGACGGGAGCAATGGGCAGCGCAGTCACACTCCCGATCCGGGGACGGAATCTCACACCAGAGGAGGTCTCCTCGGAAATCTTGAAGCGTCTGAAGGCAATTGCCGAGACACGCTTGGGCCATCCGCTCTCGCAGGCAGTCATCACCGTCCCCGCCTACTTTAATGATGCCCAACGGGCCGCCACAAAGCGTGCAGGAGAGCTCGCGGGCTTCACCGTGGAACGGATCCTGGCTGAGCCCACGGCCGCCGCCCTTGCTTACGGTCTCGACAAGCTCAGGGACCGTTCCAAAGTCGCCGTCTACGATCTCGGTGGCGGTACCTTCGATCTCTCCATCCTCCAACTCGACAATGGAGTCTTTGAGGTGCTGGCAACCCATGGCGATACCCGCTTGGGTGGAGACGATCTCGACGAGGCGATCGCCACATTGATCGCCCGGAAAGCAAAACTCGGGGATCTCACCCCGGAAAGCAGCATTCGACTGACCGAATCAGCGCGCGAGGCCAAGGAACGCCTCTCCACGGAGGAATCACTCACGATCCGCCTCCCCTTTCTCTCCGGAAGTTCGAGTCTTGAAATCCTCCTCACCCGCGGTGAGATCGAGGAGGTCTGCGACCCGATCATTCGACGCACCCGAGCCCATTGCCTCCGCTCGCTGGAGGATGCCGGACTGAAGGCAGAGGATCTCGATCAGGTGATCCTGGTCGGAGGATCCACGCGCATGCCACTCGTGCAGAAATCTGTGGCTGAAATCTTCGCAAAGGAACCAAACCTCTCCCAGCATCCCGACGAAGCTGTCGCTTTGGGCGCCGTCCTTCAGGCGGCAATCCTGGAGGGTAACCTGCAGCACGTCACCCTCCTCGATGTCACACCCCTCTCCCTCGGCATCGAGACCTTTGGAGGACTGATGAATGTCATCATTCCTCGCAACACGACGATACCGACCAAGGCGGGGGAAATGTTCACCAATGCCGTGGCCGGGCAGAGCGGCATGACCATCACCATCCTGCAGGGGGAGCGGGAGATGTCTGCCGACAATTGGAAACTCGGCAGCTTCGACATCCTCTTCCCTCCTGCGCCCAAAGGAGCGGCACGTGTCGGCGTACAGTTCAGCCTCGATGCCAACGGTATCCTGGAGGTGCTGGCGCGAGATACGACAGCCGGCACCGAGAAAATCGTGGAGATCAAAAGTGCCGTGGAGGTCTCTGACGAGGCGGTCGAAGCAATGCTCGCGGGATCGCTGGAACACGCCTTTGAGGACATGGATGCCCGGATCTTCACCGAGGCCCGCCTCAAGGCAGAGGAAATGCTCCCGGCGGTCGAAGCCGCGCTCGAGCAACTTGCCGGGGATCTACCCCCCACCGAGGTCACCGATATCCGAGCCAAATCCGCCGAAGTGACCTCCGCACTGGAAGCCAACGAGACCACCCGCCTCAAGCAGGCTCTCTCAGCGCTCGATCAGGCCACCCAAACACTGGCCACGAAGCTGATCGAGCGTGCAATGAAGGGCTGATATTTCTTTTACTCACCCAAGAAAGCGCTCTTCCCACACTTCCCTTGGAAGCTCACAGCTTCTTTTTCCGAAAGAAAGTCTCTGACGATTCCGTGAGATGAATCCGTAAACGCCGTCCCTCAGCCACCGGGGAATCAACCTGAACAGGCAGACAAAGGACCAGGGAGCCCTCAGGTATCCAGCCACGGCCAGCACGGCTTCACTATGGGTGAGAACCTCCCGATCACGGATCAGGATCATACTTTTCACACTCTCGGGATTGATCCCATGCCGCTCACAAAGTTCCAGCCCGGCAGATGACTTTCTGGGAGCGAAGTAAAGCAGAGCCTCTTTTTCGTGCCCGAGAATGAACCGAACGGAGGAGGCACAGAATGCACACTCCCCATCAAAAAGGAGAACGGGATCGGCAGGAGTGCTGCCCTGTCTTGGTGAACGACCCATCCTCAACCCAGGATCAGTTTGGCGGACAGGAGATAGATCGTCACCGTGATCAGGTCAGCCGTCGCCAAGGTAATTGGTCCAGCTGAGATCTTCGGATCCCATCGGACGATGCGCAGGAGCGCGGGGATGGCAACACCCAGAGTTGCGGCGGAGAGAACCGCGAACACCACGCTCAGACCGATCGCCCATGAGGCCCTTTGATCATGCCAAAAAAGAGCTACCGCCCCCCCGGCGATGATTCCTGATAGAAGGCCCAGAAGGAATGCGGTCTTGATCTCGCGGGTGAGTTTGACCCGAAGCCAGCGCCAACGAACCTTTCCCTCCGGAAGAGATTGGTTGGTAAGAGCTAGGGCCTGCGAGGAAACGGCCTCACTCAGGCCAAGCACGAGGGCCATGAAGACCGAGAGAACGATCCGCTCCTTCAAGGTTGCGGCAAATCCCTCCGCCATGAGGGCGCAGAGTCCTCCCCCCATCAGAGTGACGGTCAGCCATGGGAAACGGATCCCGAAGGCCTTCAGCGGCGAGGCATGCTGGAGTTCCTGGATATGGATACCGATCGTCTGAAAGATTTGGTCGTTGTTTCCACCGCTTCCGAGTTCCATGACCTCATCGGTGAAGATGCTGACATCGATAATTCCCCGGAGGCGCTTTTCCGAATCAACAACGGGAATCGCAAGGAACTTATGCAGGATGAAACATTCGCATGCCTCCATCAGACTTACCCGATCCGGGAGTGAGAGCACGCGCTTCATCATCACCTCGCCTATATGGCGATTCAGGGGCTCAGTCAGAAGCCTGCGCGCCGGCACGACGCCGGAAAGCCGCCCCTCATGATCGACCGCATAAAAGTAGAAAATGCGTTCCTCCAGTCCACTGGCACGGATCGAATCCAACGCCTCGCCAACTGTCTGTTCCGTCTTGAGGGGAGGAGGGCCGGGACGCAGGAACTCGGCAATGGGACGACTGAGGTGCTCCGAGGAAGATGCGGATGAGGGCGATCCGGATGAGGAGGCCATCGATGAACGCCCGGAAAGGAAACGGTGGTCGGCTAACCTTTGGCCTTCTTTGTCTTCGCCGGCGGGGTCCCGCCGGAGACCTTGAAGGATAGTTTCTCCCCGTCTCGTGTCACATGGACCTGATCACCTGCCTTGAACGATCCGCGAAGGATCTCTTCTGCCATCGGATCCTCCAGATAGCGCTCGACCGCACGGCGCATCGGGCGTGCCCCGTAGGTGGGGTCATATCCCTTCTCAATGAGAAATTCGTGAGCTCCAGCGTCGAGAGTGAGGACGATCTCCTTCTCCTTGATGCGGGATGCGACCTTGGCCACCTCGAGATCAACGATGCGCGTGAGCATTTCCTTGGAGAGAGTGTGGAAGACGATGATGTCGTCGAGACGGTTCAAGAACTCGGGTTTAAAGACACGCTTTGTCTCCTCCAGAATTTTCCCCTGCATCGTGTCGTACCCCTCATCGTGCTTTGGAGCCCCGAAGCCTAGAGTCGTCTGCTTCTTGATCAACTCGGCCCCCACATTTGATGTGAGGATGATGATGGTATTCCGGAAGTCGATCTTGCGACCCAGGCTGTCGGTGACCGTCCCCTCCTCCAGGATCTGAAGGAGCAGATGCATCACATCGGGATGGGCCTTCTCGATCTCGTCGAAAAGAACCACGGAGTAGGGACGGCGACGAACCGCTTCCGAGAGCTGACCTCCCTCCTCGTAGCCGACATAGCCGGGAGGCGATCCGATCAGGCGGGAGGAGGTGAACTTCTCCATGTACTCCGACATATCGATCTGGATGATCGCGTCGGGGTCGCCGAACATGAACTCGGCAAGCGAGCGGGCGAGGAAGGTCTTTCCAACCCCTGTGGGTCCGAGGAAAATAAAGGAACCGATCGGGCGGCGCGGATCCTTGAGATCAGCTCGGGAACGGCGTAGGGCCTTGCTGATGGCGGTGACGGCCTCGTCCTGACCGATCACGCGCTTCTTGAGATCATCCTCCATGGCGAGAAGCTTCTGAGTCTCTTTCTGCTCCATTCGCTGAAGCGGAACACCGGTCCACTTCGAGAGAACCTGCATGATCTCATCCTCGCCGACGACGACCTCGCGCTCGTCGCGTTCCTTGCGCCAAGCGGCAAGCGCAGCTTCCAGATCCTCCTTCGCTTTCTTCTCCGTGTCGCGGAGCGCAGCTGCTTTCTCGAAATCCTGGGCCTTGATAGCGGCTTCCTTTTCCCCCCGGATCCTGTCGATGTCGGCCTCGAGATCCTTTGTCGAGGGCGGACGGGTCATGGCACCGATGCGGGCACGGGAACCGGCTTCATCCATGATATCGATGGCCTTGTCGGGCAGGAATCGGCCCGTGAGGTAGCGGTCGGAAAGTTTGGCGGCGGCCTCCAAGGCGGTGTCGGTGATGACGGCCTTGTGATGGGCCTCATACTTGGGACGAAGCCCCTTGAGGATCAGGATGGTGTCCTCAACCGAAGGAGCCTCCACCTTGACCGACTGGAAGCGACGTTCGAGCGCGGAGTCCTTCTCAATGTACTTGCGGTACTCGTTGAGAGTCGTGGCACCGATGCACTGGAGTTCTCCGCGACTGAGCGCAGGCTTGATGATGTTGGAGGCATCCATGGCCCCCTCTGCGGAACCGGCACCGACGATGGTGTGCAACTCGTCGATAAAGAGGATGATGTTCTTGTTCTTGCGGATCTCGTCCATCACCGCCTTGATGCGTTCCTCAAATTGGCCTCGGTATTTGGTGCCGGCCACCATAAGGGCGAGATCCAGGGTAATGACCTTCTTGTCCACGAGAAGCTCGGGAACACTTCCTGCGACGATCTCCTGCGCGAGTCCCTCGGCGATGGCAGTCTTGCCGACACCGGCCTCACCGATAAGGACAGGGTTGTTCTTGCTGCGGCGGCAGAGGATCTGGATGACACGCTCGATCTCCTCGGCCCGACCGATCACGGGATCGAGCTCTCCTTTACGGGCGAGTTCGGTGAGATCTCGGCCAAAGGCTTTCAACGCCGGGGTTTTTGCCTCCTTACGAGAGGGACCCCCTGCACCGGCTGCAGCTTCTTCGCCTTCACCAGCCTCAATACCCTCCATTCCTTCTTCACCCTCCTCGGATGGGTTGAAGTTCGGATCGAGTTCCTTGAGAACCTCATTGCGCGTCCGATCGAGATCAACTTCGAGATTACGAAGAACCTGAGCCGCGACTCCTTCGCCTTCACGCAGCAGGCCAAGCAGGATGTGCTCTGTGCCGACATAGGAATGCTGGAGAGCCTTCGCCTCCTTGCCGGCAAGCGCGAGAACCTTCTTCACACGGGGCGTGTACGGGATGTTTCCCGTCATTTTGTTCTCCTGACCGGAGCCGACCTGTTTCTCAACCTCCTGACGAACAGTCTCGAGATCGAGGCCCATCTTCTGGAGGACATTCACGGCAACTCCCTGACCCAGCTTGATCAGGCCAAGAAGAAGATGCTCGGTGCCGACATAGTTATGGTTAAACCGGTCGGCTTCCTTGCGGGAGAGGGCCAGCACCTGCTGGGCGCGTGGTGTGAAATTGTTCATCATGGTTCCTCGAAAGTGGTCGGTGGGCTCTGTCGGTATTACGATGCGGGAGACGATGTCGGGATTTTTCCGATTTCAGGCTCGGGCATCTGCTTTAATTTTGCGCGGATCAGGGCCGCACGCAAGGAATCGCGTTCCTCGGCCCCGAGTTTTACGGCATGCAGCCCTTTTTGAAGGTGTGCCGGCTGGGTCTCGATGAAGAGTTCATCCACCTGGAGGCGGCAATTTCCAGGGAAGAGACCAAGATCCACCCCCATCTTGATGAAGGAAAGGAGGTTGAGCGCCTCCTTGGAGGTGATCGAGTGGGCATGGCAGAGGATTCCGTAGGCACGCCCGATCTGGTCGAGAAGGGTCTCCGCACGCTGCTGGAGCAGGATCTGGCGGGCATTCTGCTCATGCTCTAGGATCTGGAAAATGACCCTGTTCAGGCGACCGATGATCTCGGCCTCGGCTTCCCCCAGGGTGGTCTGGTTTGAAACTTGGAAAAGGTTGCCCATCGCCTCGCTTCCCTCGCCATGGAGACCACGAACGGCCAGCCCGATCTTGTTCACCGAGTTGATGATCTTGTTCACCTGCTCCGACATCACGAGCCCGGGAAGATGCATCATGGCGCTCGCCCTCATTCCCGTTCCGACATTCGTGGGGCAGGCGGTCAGATAACCGAGATCGTTGTGAAAGGCAAAATCGAGCGAGTCCTCCAGCTCCGTGTCGGTCTGGTTGATCATCTTGTAGACCTCATCAAGCTGCAATCCGGCACGGATCGCCTGCATGCGGAGATGGTCCTCCTCGTTGATCATGAAGCTAAGCGTCTGCGCCGTATTCATCACGACGGCACTGCCGGCTCCCTTGGCGGCGTGCTCGCGGCTGATCAGATGACGCTCGACAAGCACCTGCTTCTCGAGCGGGGAGAGATCCTCAAGCTTCTCGGAAAAGGACTCTGCCATCTCGGGAAGCTGCTCCACGGCTCCGCGGATCTCCTCGAGCACGGCGACACGCTCCGCTTTTTTGGCCCAGCCCGGGAAGGGCTTCCCCTTCAGGTTGCGGGCCAAGCGGACCCGACTACTCACGACAATCTGGTCATGAGGCCCGGAGCCACTGAGCCACTCACCGGTGTTTGCGATGATCCGGGAGAGTTTCATGACTTCTTGCGAGGTTTTGGCGCGGCCAGAACTTCCCCGGCACCAGGCAGCGGAGCGATGCGGTTGATAACAGGATCCTCCTCAACAGGCTTGGCTGCTTCAGCCTCCTCCTCCAGATTGCGGATCTTGTCACGAAGGGTGGCAGCCTCCTCAAATTGCTCCTCCTTCACCGCCTTTTCCAAGGCCGACTGCAGGACCGTCATTTCCTGGGCGATCCGACGGGCCACGGCTAGCTTTGCAGGGACCTTACCCGTATGGATGCTCCCTCGGTGCATGTTCTTGAGCATGCCCGAAAGTCCCTCGGCAAAGGCGTCGTAGCAGGCACTGCAGCCAAGACGACCGGTCTTCTTGAAGTCGGCCTGCGAAAATCCGCAGACAGGGCAGCGAATCCCCGCAGGATTCTTCTCGATCTCCTGAGCCGCTCCAAGGCCAAGCAAAAGATCAGCCAGGGCGAAGCCGGTCGGATCATTGACTCCCTTCTCCTTGGAGCACCCCTCGCAGAGGTTCACCTTCTGCATCTTCCCCTCCACGATCTGGGTCAGGAAGACCGTTGCTTCCTTGGATTTGCAGACATCGCAGAACATGGTCAAAAAAGGTAAACCTAATAGATCGGCGTGCCCTCCGTCTGTGTCAACTCACGGAATCTCGCAATCAGTTTTTGGGTGATCGGGCCGGGCTTTCCACCGCCGATCGGGCGTTTGTCCAACTCCACGGCGGGAATGATCTCAGCAGCCGTGCCGGTCAGGAAACACTCGTCGGCCGTGTAGATGTCGTAGCGGGTCATCTGAGGCTCGGAAACCTTCAGTCCCAACTCTCCGGCAATCTGGATAGCGACAGCACGCGTCACTCCGGCCAGAGCTCCGGAAGAGATCGGCGGCGTGGTGATGGCACCATCCGAAATGATGAAAATGTTGTCGCCCGTGCACTCCGCAACCAGGCCCTGCTCGTTGAGCATCAGTCCCTCGCCCGCTCCGGCATGGGTGGCCTCGATCTTGGCCATGATGTTGTTGAGGTAGTTGAGCGACTTCACCATGGGACTCAGCGCCCCATGAGCGATGCGTCGGGTGGAGCAGGTAACCACCTTCAACCCCTTCTCATAACTCTCCGCAGGATAGAGGGTGATCTTGGCCGCGATGATGATGACTGTCGGCTTGGGACAATGCTCGGGGCTGAGGCCCAAGTTTCCCTTCCCTCGCGTCACCACCAGCCGGATGTATCCGTCCTTCAGGTCGTTGCGGCGGATCGTCTCGAGCAGAGCCTCGGTCATCGCGGCGCGATCAAGCGGAATCAACATAAAGATCGCGGCAGCCGACTTGTAAAGCCTCTCAATGTGCTCCTCGAGACGGAAGACCTTGCCGTTGTAAAAACGAATGCCCTCGAATACGCCGTCACCGTAGAGAAGCCCGTGATCGAAGACCGAAACCTTGGCCTCGGATTCGGGATAAAAAGCGCCGTCGATATAGATCTGCATCGTGATTTCAGTATGCGGCGGAAGGTCCCTCCTGACAAGAAGCTAGGAAGCAAACATCGACTCGATTTCCCGTCCGTATTTCTCCGTGATGACATGGCGGCGGAGCTTGAAGGTCATGGTTAGCTCCTCCCCCACCTCAAATGGCTTCCTCAGGAGATGAAATGACGTGATCCGCTCGAAAGGCTTGAACCCGGAGGCCTCGCCGACCAGACGACGAATCTCCAAACGGAGCATCTCGGTCACCTCGGGTCGGACCTCCAGCGCCGCGAGATCAGTCGCAGTGATTCCAGTAGCGGAAAATCCGCTCAACGACGGGACCACGAGGAGTCCCAGATGCTTCCTGTCCTGACCAACGACCATGCACTGATCGATCAGCGGTGACTCCAATAGCTTGGACTCGATCGGCAAGGGCTCCACATTCTCTCCTCCGAGCAGAACGATCGTCTCCTTGCAGCGACCAACGATCTTCAGGCAGTCGTTGAAGGTCACCATGCCCAGATCGCCAGTGGCCAACCATCCCCCCTTCAGAACCCGAGCCGTTCCCTCAGGATCCTTGTAATACCCCTTCATGATCTGCGGACCCTTGGCATGGATTTCCCCGCGCTTTCCGCGTCCTAGGTCACGACGTGCCGTGTCGGGATAAAGCACGGCACCCGTCACGGGATCGACAATCCTCACCTCCGTCTCCGGGAAGACGGGACCCACGCTTCCTATCACCAGACGATCCCATGTCCTGACCGCCAGCACCGGGCAACTCTCGGTGAGACCATAGCCCTCGAGCACTGGAATCCCGATGTCGTTGAAGAAGGCATCGACATGGGGAGGAAGTGCCCCTCCTCCCGAAATCGTCCCCCGGAACTCACCGCCCACGGCGGCGCGCAGTTTCACCAGCACCAGGCGATCAAGCAGGAGTGAGGGGGCTATGCAAAGCGTCCACGCCACGGCATGGCGCATCGTCAGAAGTGCCGAGGTCATGGGGCCCCGCCCTTTGAGATCAATCTCCCGTCCCGAGAAAAAGGACTGGGCAGTCCGGACCCCATGGGCCGTGGAACGGGCGGCGCGGAACAGGATACGTCGGAGGAGCGGAGCTTTCTCAACCTTCGATAGTATCCGCTGATAGAGCCCCTCCCACAGCCGGGGTGCCGAGACCATGATGGTTGGCTTCACGGCATGGAGATCTTCCCCAAGATTACGTAGCGATGTGTAATAGGTATGGACGCCGCAGGCGATCGAGATCACCTCAAAGACCCGCTCGTAACTGTGCCAGATTGGCAGGATCGAAAGGGCACGGTCTTTAGGGGAGAGAACGAAGGGGAGATTTCTGATTTGTGAGGCCATCGCAGCATGGGTGAGTTGCACGCCCTTTGGTGTGCCGGTCGTCCCGGAGGTGTAGATGATGGTGAAGAGATCATCGGGCTGGATCCCAGCGATCCGTTCCTCCACGCGGCGATCTCCCTTGAGACGCAGCTTCTCGCCACGGATCTCCAGATCCCGCAGGGTATGCACATCACTCGGAAGCCTGTGGTCATCCCCGAGGGGATGCATAAGAACGAGATGCCGTAGCTTCGGAAGATTCCCCCGAACGGATTCCACCTTCGCCAAGACGTCGGCATTCTCTACGAAAGCCACCTCCACATCCGCATGTTCCAGAATATAGGCGATCTCGCCAACGGTGACATCAGACGCGCGCGGCACATCTGCCGCTCCGCAGAACTGCACGGCTGCATCGGAGAGGATCCACTCGAAGCGGTTGTCTGAAAGGATCGCAACATGATCCCTAGGTCCGACTCCGAGATCGATCAGCGCGGCGGCCAGCGCAACGGAACGCTCATGCCACTGACCGTAGGTTACAGGTTGGAAGGTCCCGTCTGTCCGACGGGTGGAAAAAGCGGGGCAATCGCCCCAACGCTTCCCCGCCCCCTCAAAGAGGGAGGCGAGGTTGGGCGCGGAGATACGGCTGGTTCCGGTCATCGGTGGGGCGACCGAGACCTAAAACTAGAATGTGGCAGGCTCGGAGGAAGCTCCAAACGAAGCAAAGGAATCGACGGCGGGCGCGATCGTCTCAGGAACGATCCCGGTGGAGACGATTCCCTCGGCGGCATAGAGCCCCTCGCCGGCCTTCTTCACACCGGCAAGCTTGCCGATGCGGACATAGAGGGTCTGCTTGGGATTCTTCGCGGTCCAGACATAGTTGTCATGCTCGAGACCGGTCAGGATCTCGGTGACCTTCATCGGGCGGGCATAACGTTCGAGCACCTTGACGACAGCAGGAGCCAAGGGGCCTGAGGGAGAGGCAGGGCGGGGGCGACCGGCGAGCTTAGAGTTGCTGCGGGAACCTTCGATCTGCTTGCGACCGGAACCAGGAGGACGACCGCGACGGCGGGGCACCTTGGCCACTTCCAGAAGCTTGTTCTTCATGGTCTCGGTGGCAGGAGGAAGCTCGAGCGTGGCTCCCAGAAGTTCGTGGAGTTTCTGCTGAAGACGCTCGATTTTGAGAGCAATCTTCATGCCCTTCTTGAGGGTGAGTGAATCAGGGATCGTCATTGTCATGTGTTGTTAGTTATGGATTGGTAACTGTCTATGCGGTACGGAAGGTGATGCGGGCTTTGCTCAGATCATAAGGCGACATTTCGACAGTCACCTTGTCACCGGGAACAATTCGGATGAAATGCTTGCGCATTTTCCCTGAAATATGGGCCAATACCACATGGCCGTTGCCGAGTTCGACACGGAACATCGTGCCTGGGAGAACCTCGACGACAACGCCTTCGGTAGTAATTGATTCTTCTTTAGCCATAAAGTTGAAAGTTAGTAGGGCGAATTACTCTGTATGCCAAGGAAAAAATCCCAAATTACAGGAAAAAGTGAAAAGAATGCGAAGTGAGGGGATGAAAGCGATTAGTTCACTCACCATGTTGACGGGACCTGACTCCCAGCGGGCAGTGCCACCCCTTCGGGGCTACGACTGCGTCGTAGTCTGCCGCGTCGCTTCCCAGCGACTTGGCTCACTCTCCACTTTGACGGCACTTGCCTCCCGGCAAGCCGTGCCGCCCCTTCGGGGCTACGACTGCATCGTAGTCTGCCGCGTCGCTTCCCAGCGACTAGGCTCACTCTCCACTTTGACGGCACTTGCCTCCCGGCAAGCCGTGCCGCCCCTTCGGGGCTACGACTGCA
>CAIZIQ010000132.1 GCA_903933015.1 uncultured Spartobacteria bacterium
AGGAATCCGAGAAGGTTGTTGAACATAGAACTGTAAGGGGCTGAAGGTGTAAAATTTCCTGAATGGGACCGTGCCGGGTGACGACAGTCGGGCATGAGACCCCCCTGGTTCAGACCGTCAGGGGAGCTTCAGACGCGGTTGCAATCTTTGGCTGCGACCCTAGGGAATAAAAGTTCGGGAAGGCCGCGTCAAGCACCCCCTCCCCTTCATATACCTCCCACCTGCCGGGATCATGGAGATTTTGCGTGAGTTGACCCACCGGGCCACCCATACTCGCCACCCTTATGGCCAGCAACTTTGGAACCCTCTTCCGCGTCTCCACCTGGGGTGAATCCCACGGCGGAGGGGTCGGCTGCGTCATCGACGGCTGCCCCTCCCGGCTTCCGATCACCCCCGAGGAGATCCAGGTCGAACTCGACCGCCGCCGTCCCGGCCAGAGCGACATCGTCACCCCCCGTCAGGAGGAGGACCGATGCCGCATTCTCTCCGGCGTCTTCCATGGCCGGACCCTCGGCACACCCATCCTCATCGCCGTCGACAACAAGGATGCCCGCCCCTCGGCCTACACCGAGATGGAAACCATGTTCCGTCCCTCGCATGCCGATTTCACCTACCAGACTAAGTACGGCATCCGGAACTGGGAGGGGGGAGGCCGTTCCTCAGCCCGCGAGACCATCGGCCGCGTCGCAGCCGGAGTCGTCGCCCGGAAAGTCATCCGCACCCTCCATCCCTCCTTCGAGGTGGTCGCCTACGTCCGCTCCATCCATGACATCGACTCCGAGGTCGATGCCGAGAACGTGACAACCTCCGAGGTCGACGCCACCCCCGTCCGCTGCCCAGACCCAAAGGCCGCAGCGGCCATGATCGAGCGTATCAAGGAAGTCCGTTCCCAGGGCGACAGCATCGGCGGCACCATCGAGTGCGTCGTCCGCGGCGTTCCCCCAGCACTCGGCGAGCCCGTCTTTGACAAACTCGAGGCCGATCTGGCCAAGGCAATGATGAGCCTCCCGGCGACGAAGGGATTCGAGATTGGAAGCGGCTTTGCAGGCACCCGCCTCACCGGCAGCGAGCACAATGATGCCTTTGTCATCGAGGAGGGGAAAGTCTCCACCGCCACCAACCGCTCCGGCGGCATCCAGGGAGGCATCAGCAACGGCGAGCACATCTTCTTCCGCGTCGCCTTCAAACCAACCGCCACCATCGCCAAGGTCCAGCAGACCGTCACCGTCGAGGGAGAACCTGCCGAACTGGCCGCCCGCGGACGCCACGACGCCTGCGTCCTGCCCCGCGCCGTCCCGATGGTCGAGGCCATGGTCAATCTCGTCATCTGCGACCACCTGCTCCGCCAGCACGGCCAGAATGTCCTCCCCTGATTTAGCATCCCTGGCCGAGGCGCTCCGCGAGCGCCTCGCCGTCATCGCCGATCATGCCCACCGCGACCGCGATGCCGCGGGTCACCTCCAGCGCCTCATCGATGTCTCGGGACGGATCGATACCCTGATCGCAGCTCTCCCCACTGCCGAACTCGATCCCCAGTTCCGTCACTACCTCGACCGCCGCAGCTACGACAAGGCCCTGGCATGGATTGAGTCAGGCGGAGCCTGACTGGTAAAAAGTCAAAAGTGGGAAGGTGGAAAAGTAGCCCCCTCCCTCTCGGAACCTTTTACTTTCCTACCTTCCTACTTTTTACACCTGCTTGCGGCTGTTTGATTTCATCCTTTCATCCTTCATCCTTCATACTTCATCCTTTTTTCCATGGACTCCCTGATCCGCATCCTCAAACAGAACTCCGCGATCCCCCGCGCCGACCTCGCCCGCCAACTCGGCCTGAGCGAGGCCGATCTGGCTGCCAAGATCGCGAAGCTCGAGGCCAACGGAACCATCCTCGGCTATCATGCTGTCATCAACCGGGAGGTCTGGGACACCGGCACCGTGACCGCCGTCATCGAGGTCCGCGTCACTCCCGAGCGCGAGGGGGGCTTCGACCGGATTGCCAACCGCATCGCCGGATTTGAGGAAGTCGAGAGCGTCTACCTGATGAGCGGCGGCCATGATCTCATGGTCGTCGTCGAGGGGAGCAACCTCCGCGAAGTCGCAGCCTTCGTCGCGGACAAGCTCAGCACCATCGAGGCCGTCCAGTCGTGCGCGACCCATTTCCGCCTCAAGACCTACAAGGAAAACGGCATGCTCCATGCCCTCGAAGAGGTTCCCGAACGACTCTCGGTCACTCCCTGATCGGGACGACGCTGACGTTTTTTAGCCATGAATAGTTCCCGCATCGCGGAGCACGTCCGCAATATTCCCCGCTCGGGGATCCGTGACTTCTTCGAGATCGTGCAATCGATGAAGGAGGTCATCTCCCTCGGAATCGGCGAACCCGACTTCGTCACCCCGTGGCACATTCGCGAGGCGGCCATCTAT
>CAIZIQ010000133.1 GCA_903933015.1 uncultured Spartobacteria bacterium
AGGGCGGCGATTACATCGGCACCTTGGAGCGCGAGGTGGCCACCCTGAAACATCGGATCAATCCCGGACGAAAACTCGTCCAGCTGCACTTCGGGGGAGGCTCCCCGACCTTTTTGCAACCGGATGAAATCCGGAGACTCGGCCGTCTGATCCATGGCAACTTCACCTTCTCCCCAGAGATCGAGGCCGGCGTGGAGGTCGATCCCCGCCGCCTGACACGCGATCATCTCGTCGCCCTCCGCGAGGTCGGCTTCAACCGCGCCTCGATGGGGGTGCAGGATTTCGATCCCAAGGTCCAGGAAGCGATCCACCGCATCCAGCCGCTCGGCATGACGCAGCAGTCGATGGACTGGATGCGCGAACTCGGGTTCGGCTCGATCAATCTCGATTTGATTTACGGACTTCCCCACCAGACGCCGGATTCGTTTTCCGAAACTCTCGATCGTGTGCTGGAAATGCAGCCCGACCGCCTTTCGGTCTTCAGCTACGCGCATGTTCCCTGGATCAAACCGGCCCAGAAGATCCTGGAGCAGAAAAATCTCCCCTCTCCCGAAAACAAGCTGCAACTGCTGAAGCTGGTGATTGAAAAGCTGACCGCCGACGGAAGTTACGTCTACATCGGCATGGATCATTTTGCCCGGCCGGACGACGAGCTGGCGGTGGCGCAGCGTAACAAGCAGCTTCAGCGCAATTTCCAGGGGTATAGTACCCGTGCCGGCGCCGACATCTACTCCTTCGGCATGTCGAGCATCTCGCAGATTCCCGAAGCCTACTGGCAGAATGAAAAGGGCCTCCCCGAATATCGGGAAGCCGTCGGTGCAGGACGTGAGCCATGGAGCCGCGCCTATCTGGTCACGCCCGAGGATGCGATCCGCCGAGAGACGATCATGCGCCTGATGTGCGATCTCTCCCTTAATTTCTCCGCGATGTCGCGGCAGCTGGCGATTGATTTCGAGGGGCATTTCGCGCCGGAGCTCGAGACTTTGCGCCCATTCCTGGCAGACGGCCTGATTGCAAAAACCGACGAAGGCATCGCGATCACCGATACCGGCCGGCTTTTCATCCGCAACATCGCGATGGCTTTCGACAACACGCTCCCGCCTGCCGGGGAGGGAAAGCACTCCAAAACGATCTGACCTGTCATGGAGCGTCCCGTGAAATCCGTTGCGGTCATCGGCGCGGGCATCACGGGGTTGACCGCTGCCTTTTACCTTCAGCGTGCCGGGGTTCCGGTCACGGTCTTCGAAGCAGGTGATCGCGTCGGCGGAGCCATTCGCTCCCGTCGTGAAAACGGCTATCTGGCGGAATCGGGGCCGAACACGATCCTGGAGACTTCCCCCGTCATCACGCAGCTGGTTTCGGATGCCGGCCTTGAGCGGCGGCGACTAGAACCCGATCCCAAATCCGAGGCCCGGTATCTCGTCCGCTACGGGCGACCGATCGCGATGCCGGGATCACCTGTCGGTTTCCTCACGACCAGGCTCTTCACGATTGGAGCGAAGCTTGCCGTCCTGCGTGAGCCATTCGTGCCTGCACGGCGCGATGGCGATGAGGAAAGCATCGCAGCGTTTGTCACCCGGCGGCTTGGTCGGGAATTTCTCGATCATGCCATCGATGCCATGGTGGCGGGAGTCTATGCGGGAGATCCCGCAAAGCTCTCCGTCCGGCAGGCTTTTCCGAAATTGGCAGCCCTCGAGTCCTCCTACGGATCGCTGATCAAGGGGCAGCTTCTGGGCGCGCGCGAACGCAGGAAGCGCGGCGAGGTGGCGAAGGACCGTGCTCCGAAGTTTTCCTTCGATGAGGGACTGCAGGTGCTTCCCGATCGACTCCACCAGCTTCTCGGCGATTCGGTCGTTCTGAATACCTTCGTCAACGAGATCAAGAAGAGTGGCAACTCCTGGACGATCACCTCTTCCTGCCACGGAGAGAGTATGATTTCCGATCATTCCGCCGTGATCTACGCCGGCACGGCCCACGCGCTTGCCGGACTGGACGTGAAACTGGAGGAGGGTGAGAAACTCGACCTCACTCCCTTCTCCGAGATTCGCCATCCTCCGGTGGCGAGCGTCGTGCTCGGTTACCGCCGGAAGGATGTGGCCCACCCTTGCCAGGGATTCGGCGCCTTGATTCCCAAGGTCGAGGGATTCGGGATTCTGGGAACGATTTTCTCCTCCTCGCTCTTCCCGAACCGCACCCCGGCAGGTCATCTCACCCTCACCAGCTATGTTGGAGGGGAGCGCCATCCGGATCTGGCGGCACTGCCGGAGGAGCAGCTCTTTGAGCTGACCCACCGGGATCTGGCACGCCTGCTCGGGATCAAGGGAGAGCCCACCTTCCGGAGCCTTGCCCGCTATCCGAAGGCGATTCCCCAGTATAATCTCGGCTTCGGACGCTACCGTGAGCTGATGACGGCGATCGAGGCCCGGACCGCCACCCTCTTCTTTGCCGGCCATTACCGTGACGGAATCTCACTCGGCGATTCCATTGTTTCGGGCCGCAACATCGTGGATCGGGTTGTCAAAGCGCTCGATTCCGTCCACTCTCTGCGGCCATGAGCAAACAGGGTGTCCTCCTTATCAATCTCGGCTCGCCGGATTCCACCTCCGTGCCCGACGTCCGCAAATACCTGCGCGAGTTCCTCATGGATGGGCGAGTCATCGATGTTCCCTACCCGATCCGTTGGTGCATCATCAATCTGGCGATCCTGCCGACGCGCCCCGCCAAATCCGCCGAGGCTTACGAGAAGGTCTGGACCAAGGAGGGTTCTCCCCTCGTGGTCACAAGCCGCCACGTGCACGAGGATCTGAAGCGCCGGATGGGTGAGGAAATCGTTGTCGAGCTCGCGATGCGCTACCAAAGCCCAAGCATCGAGGAAGCGATCACCCGTCTGCGTGACCAGGGAGTGACCGACCTATTGGTTTTCCCGCTCTTCCCCCACTACGCCATGTCCAGCTTCGAGACGGCCGTGGTCCGTGCCCGCGAGGTGGCCAACGAGATCGCTCCTGCCATGGTTCTCAAGGCGGTCGAACCCTACTACCGTGATCCGGAGTACATCACGGCTCTGGTTGCCAGCGCCAAGGATCATCTTCAGGGCGGCTACGATCACCTCCTCTTCAGCTTTCACGGACTGCCCGAGCGTCACCTGCGCAAGGGGGATCCCACCAAATCCCATTGCCTCACGGTTCCCAACTGCTGCACCTCCCCAAGCCCCGCCCATGCGAGCTGCTACAAGGCTCAATGCTACGCCACCGTCCGCGAGTTCGTCGCGGTGGCCGGCATCCCCGAGGGAAAATACTCCGTTTCCTTCCAGTCACGTCTCGGCAGCGATCCCTGGATCAAGCCTTACACCGATCTCGAGTTCGAGCGTCTTGCCGGGAACGGTGTCAAAAAGCTACTCGTGATCTGCCCCGCCTTTGTCTCCGACTGCCTTGAGACCCTTGAGGAAATCGCCATGAGCGGCAAGGAGACCTTCCTCGAGGCAGGCGGCTCGGAATTTGAACTCATTCCCTGCATGAATGAGCATCCCCGCTGGCTTGAGGCCCTGGAGAAGCTGGTTCGCGCCGGGATCGCCGCCTGATCGTCGCGGGCCGCGAAAGCCGCCCGTTACCCCCCATTACTGGCGCGGAAGCTTTTCCAGCGATCGAACGGCATCGAGGCTATCGCCATGAGTGCCAGCTGGCTGATCATGAAAGCGGCCAACCATGGTACGGCCTTGTTCATGAAGCCGTAGGAGTGAAGCCCGACGCCGAGCATGTTCACGCCAAACCAGGAGAAGCTGGTGATCACGTTCCCGAACAGGGCCATGATCATGAGTCCCCGTTCGCGAATGTAGCCCCCGAGTCGGGCATGCAGGGTGATGGCGCACCAGAGGACAATAAGCAGAGCGCCGTTTTCCTTCGGATCCCATCCCCAGAACCGTCCCCATGATTGGTCCGCCCAGATGCCACCCAGCACCGTTCCGACAAAGCTGAAGAGTGTTGCAAAACAGATCACGCCATAAGCCATGCGGGCAAGGGACTGTGCCGCATCGCGTGAGAGCGAGCGGGTGAAGACACCGCGGATGACGTAGAGGATCGCGAGCATTCCGGCCAGGAACATGGCCGAGTACCCGATGGTGATGCAGACGACGTGCGTCGCGAGCCAGATATTGGTGTCGAGAACCGCCTGAAGCATTTCCAAGGTATCGCCGCTTGCCGCCAAGTGGTGTGCAATAATCAGCGTGGTGAAGCCGATCACCGAGGCGCAGGCCGCGCCGATTCCATCGCGGAAGATCCGCTCTAGCAGGAGTCCGATGAGGACGGTGGCCCAGCCGATGAAGATCGCCGAGGAATAGAGATTGGTCACCGGAGGCCGTCCCTGCAGATACATCCGGGAAATCAGGCCGAGTGTGTGAATGGCCAGGGAGAGTAGAAGAATCCAGATCGCCGCGCGTCTCAGGGAGGGGTTCTCGCTAAGCCAGAACGCACAGACCAAAAGGAACGCCAGAACATAGAGACCCATCGCCTGGTAAAACGGCGCGAGCTGATTGAAGAAGTATTCATAGGTGGCCTTGGCATAGGCCGTGGGCTCGTGAGCCTTCATCCAGCGGGAGAGATCGCCGAGGTTCTGGTTAAACAGGGAGGGGTTCCCGGCGTGATAGGCATCGCCGATCAAGGCATAGGCTGCGGTCACCGGATCGGGTTTTCCCGTCGGGATGGATTGGAGCAGGCTGGTTCCAATGGAGATCCATTCCTCATGATTTCCGATTGCCGAAAGTTGCGTGGGAACCGGCAGGAGGCAGGCAAGGGAGGCCATATTCCGGCACATCGTCTCGAACTGGGAGAGATCGTCGAAAGCCTGCTGGTCGAAGTTCTTCCCCTTGGTGGGATTGCCCTTGGCTTCCAAGAGCTTAGGGGCGGCCTGCAGGGAGGCATCGATTCCATCCGCAAAGTCCTGGACACCCTCCGGACGGAGACTGGTTTTGAGGCGCTGATAAAGCAGGAGTGCGGTGCGCAGGTTACGGATGCCGGTCTGGTAGGGTGTCCGCGTGGCCGAGGGAATGCTTTCAGCCACCTGCCCCTGGGTATCGATCTTCTCTAGGAAGGGATCGAGTTCCGAAAAACTGAAATAGCGTTTGGTCGACTGTTGCCATCCGAAGAGGCCAAGCACCTCGGGATTGTTGATCACAAAGCTCGGATAACGGTCCGCGACGGAGGGCTTGAAGAGAAGGTCCGCAAGCCACTGCATCGGCTCGACGATGCGTCCATCCTCGAGACGGAGGCTTTGTTTCCCGCGGATGATGAGAAGCGAATTCCGGGCGACCGTATCGAACGGCTTGATACGGCCGTCGGAAAGAACCGGAATTTTGCCAAAGGTCACGAGGTCATCATCCCCGGCAGCTGATGTTGGCAGACGGCAGTTCGAACCGAGCCAGAGGATGGCAATCCCGGCGATGATCCGTGGCAGGAAGTTTTTCATCGGGACGTCGCCCCCTTTCTGCGTTGAAGGAATCCCACAAAATGGATCAGGAACTGGATCAACAGTCCGAGGCCGACAACGACGCAGGCGAGATAGGGGGTGAGGAAGCTCGGGTTATGCACATCCTGCAGGATGGTCGCGGCATCGTTCTCGGTGAAGCCGGATTGAAAGAAGGTTTCCCCCCGGTAGCGGAGCGGATGGTTCATGTAGATCAGGACGTCGCGGTTCTCCCCGCGTTCCCGATCCACAAGCACCGCCTGACTGGCAAAGTTCTTCGGGATCTGGGTGCCTGGGTAGCGGTCGTGGGAGAACTTTTTCAGGGTCAGGCTGTACGGCTTGTAGTAACGGACAGGCCGCAGCGCCAGACGCCAGCTCTTCCCCGCCATCGTGAATCCCTGCGGCGCCCCAAGCTGGTCCGAGAGCAGCCATGTCCCGA
>CAIZIQ010000134.1 GCA_903933015.1 uncultured Spartobacteria bacterium
CAATCCTTGGCTGCTCGGTGCCTACCTGACCTTCCTCGGAGGGTGCATCCTGACGACGCTCGACAGCGGCTACATCGCACTGCATTGGTTCTTCCAGAGCAATGCCAGCCGCAGCAAGAGCCCGATCTTCGCTCTCATCCCGGAGAAACTGCTCACCTCCCCCATTCCCGCGTTCATTCTGTGCGGAATCATTGCCCTGACTGGAGCCGCCATCGGCATCGAGTTGGAATATTTCATGATCTTCTTTGCCACGTTCTTTGTCGGCTACTCGGCCCTCGCGATTGGCCGGGCCTTCATGAATGGTCCCGTGAATGTGATCCCACAGATCAAGATGTTCTGCATTGGGTCCCTCGCCGTGGTGATCTTCGCCTACGGTTACTTCCTTCATCAGCCGATCTTTCAGATCCTGGGTTCTCTCCTCCCCCTAGGGTATGTGATGTGGCTCATGCTCAAGCCTCTTACCGGTGAGGACTTTACCAATGACACCGAGGAGCTGGAGCAACCAGCCGTCGCCTCCGTCGTCTCCCTCACTCCGGTCGACACCATCCTGACCCCGGCCCCTACCGGAACTCATGACATCTCGGGGCGCTTTGAGGACAAGTGGTTCGTCCACTCTTTCATCGCCACCTATGCCGATACCAACTCAGTCGGCAATGTCTATTTCGGCATGTACGCGATGTGGGTTGGCAAGACCCGTGAGCTCTTCTTTAACCGAGTAATGCCCAAATTTAACCTGAAGGATACCCCCTTCTACATCCTGACCCGCTCCTTCGAGCACAAATTCGTACGTGAAACACGGGAGTTCGAAACCGTTAGCGTGAAGATCCGCGTCGCAGGCCATAACCGGAAATTCGTCACCCTCGAACACGAAATCTATGATTCAGCTGGAAATATGCTCGGCAAAGGAAGCCAGAGCCTTCTCTTTGTTTCCTCCACGGATTACAAGATGCTCGACATTCCTCAGGATGTGATGACGGCTTTTCTCGCCTATACTTAAGATTGAGATGACCGTCTTTAAGAAAGGTTTTATTCAGAGAGCGGGGACAGCGTGCCTGCTTGTTTCCCTTCTCCTTGTTGGTTTGGGCTGTTCCAAAAAGCCATCCTCAAAAAACCAACCCTCGATTCCCTTTCTGCCTCGTAAGAACTACGACACGGCGCGCCTCTTCAATGGCATCTTTCTGAAAAGTTCGGTGCTCTGCACCAACTCACCCCACACTGCACTGTCCGCCGTGGCGGACACCAACTCTTATCAACTGGACATCACTCTCCATGTGGATTGGCCTCGGGCAGCAACCAATGCGGCGGACATCACAGCAGCCACCCCGGAGATTCCCTCGCTGCTTCCCGATCTTGATCAACTTCTGGCGGGTGTTACCCCATCGCCCGAGTACGCCGAACTTCTGAGACACAAGGAACACTCCCTGAAGGCCAATCTTTCCTCCCTGCAGCGCCTCCCCTACCGGGACTCACTCTTTGACTGCCAAACCATCCTCGATCTGCGCAATCGGAATTCCTCCCGCAGAGCCCTGTTCGTACAGGCCATCATGAACGTGAACACAGATGGCTCCGACGGGGACCGAAATCTCCAGATCGACAAGCTCTCCTCCACCTTTCAACCCCAGACCAACTACCGCTGGGAAAAGACTGGCCCACGCCCGAATCCCTGCCTCAAGGAGGCCGAATCACAGTTAGCCCTCTCTCAGGCCGAACTTGGTAACGGAACATTGAGCTCCATGGAAAAAACTTCCTTGGAAAACGAGCATGCCTCCGCCCAGGCGACGGTCATCGAACTGAAGCGATGGAGCTTCCTTGTCGGTGCCGCCGACCCCTTCATCGTTCTCCCTTCCTTTATGGTTGGAAAATCTCCGGGACAACCTTCCGTCGGGGACTATGCCATCGTAATTGCCCACGGCATTCTTTATCCGGCGATCCTGGGTGATCTCGGACCGAGTTCCAAGATCGGTGAGGCATCGCTCCGGATCTGCCGTGAGATTTCACCCAAATCAGATGCGGACCGCCGTCCGTCCAGCCGCCCCGAGGTAGTTTATCTCGTCTTCCCTGGCACGGCTGAGAAGCCCTTTGCCTCGCCTGACTACAAGCACTGGTCCGAACGTTGCCACTCCCTCTGGAAGGAATTCGGCGGCATTGAGACGGCTTCCTGGCACGAATGGAGCTCTCTTGAGAAGCCTTGGCCAACGCCTACACCCAGTCCCACACCAGTCGCGACCCCCGTGGCTATCACCAACGTAGAAACCTCTCCGGTCACTGGCACGAATCCTGCTGCCTCACCGTCAGCATCGCCCACCTCTATTCTTCCCTCATCCTCCACAAACCAGTAATTTTTCATTTTCCGCATCACCCCGTATTTCTTTTTACTTTTTCTCCACATCAACGACTCCCAATCACCAACACCCTAAAAAAACATGCTCACCACCGGCACCAAGGCACCCGACTTCACCCTGTCCACGGCTACCTCCGAAGGCCCCAAGCAGATCACCCTATCTGCGGAAGTCGGAAAAAAGAATATCCTGCTGCTTTTTGTTCCCATGGCCTTCACCGGCGTTTGCACCACGGAACTCTGCGAGATCAGCAAGGGGATCGGAGCCTACGACTCCCTTGACTGCACCGTCTACGGCATCAGCGGAGACAACCCCTTTGCTCAACAGGCATGGGCTCAGAAGGAAAACATTACCATCCCCCTGCTGAGCGATTACGAGCACGCCGTCGCGAAGACTTACGGGATTGCCTACGAGAGCTTCCTGCCACAGATCGGACTTGGCATGGGAGGGGTTCCGAAGCGCTCCGCCTTTCTGATCGATCGCGCCGGAGTGATCCAGTACGCCGAGTCAAACGATGACCCGAAGCAACTTCCCGACTTCGCCAAAATCCAGGCCAAGCTCGCCGAGCTGAAATAAACTCCTTCCCACCAATCACCCATTCCCTAGATCCGATCACCCATGAGCAACGATCCGTTCAAGACACTCCGCAGCTTCGAGCCCTCCAAAGGAACCAGCGCCTCCTACTACTCGCTTCCTGCCCTTGAAGAACAGGGTATTGGCAAGATCTCGCGCCTCCCCTTCTCGATCCGTGTGGTCCTGGAGTCGGTGCTTCGCAACTGTGACGGGAAGAAGGTCCATGACAAGGATGTCCG
>CAIZIQ010000135.1 GCA_903933015.1 uncultured Spartobacteria bacterium
ATCAGCCCCAGCAGTACCAATCTCACCGTCCATAAAACAGTTCGCATCCAATTCGTCTCAACAAGAGAGCTCATGGTGTTTGCATCAGGTCGGCTGGAAAGAATCGCATGCAAGGGAACCTGAATGAAAAATGTACTGAGCCAGACAAGAGTCAGACATCCCAGCGCTCCGAGATACAAAGGCTGAAAAGCAACGGGTGATTTGAGCAGCAACAGGAGAATGGCCGTTCCGATCTCAACCAGCATGATCGGAGCGACCACCCAGCCCGTGAATACAGTATTCGTGAGTTCGTAGCTAACGAATCCCTGTGGCGGAATTTTAGAAAAGAGCGGATAGTGGACGATCTGCACGAACCAAATGATCCCGGTCATCATGGCGGTCGCGATCATCTGCACCAAAAAAATGATCTCCTGGGAGGGAGCTTTCATGGGTTTTTGAGTGCGAAACTGGAAAAAATCAATTTGTCTTCAATACCTCGATGAAGGCTTCCTGAGGAATATTCACCTGGCCGATCGCTTTCATCCGCTTTTTGCCCTCTTTCTGCTTCTCGAGGAGTTTGCGCTTGCGGGTGATGTCTCCGCCGTAGCACTTGGCAGTCACGTTCTTGCGCATGGCGCTGACATTCTCTCGGGCGACGATCTTGCCGCCGACAGCGGCCTGAATGGAGACCTGATAGAGTTGGGTCGGGATAACTTCCTTCAGCTTGGCAGCAAGGGAACGACCCCGGCCCTCTGCCTTATCGCGGTGGACAATGCTTGAGAAGGCGTCAACGGGCTCACTATTAACGAGCATCTCAAGCTTCACAAGGCGGTCGGCACGATATCCGGCGGGCTCATAGTCAAGGGAGCCATAGCCACGGGTAACGGATTTGATCTTGTCGTGAAAGTCGACCAGGATCTCGTTCAGAGGCAGTACGGCAGTGATCATCACACGCCTGGTATCGATGGAGTCGGTGGATTCCACGACGCCTCGCTTATCCATCATGATCTGCATGATGTCGCCGATATTCTCGTTCGGAATCATCACGAAGCACTTCACAACCGGCTCACGGATCTCCTCGACGACACTCATGTCCGGAAGGTTGGCCGGATTGTCGACCATGAGAACCTCGCCGTTGGTCTTCACCACCTCGTAAACAACACTCGGATAGGTGGCGATGATATCCATGTCGTACTCACGTCGCAGGCGCTCGACGATGATCTCCATATGGAGGAGACCGAGGAAGCCGCAGCGAAATCCAAACCCAAGGGCTACAGAGCTCTCCGGCATGTAATTGAAGGCCGCATCGTTGATCTGGAGCTTGCCCATTGCGGTCTTGAGTTGTTCGAAGTCGGCGGTATTGATCGGGTAAATGCCGCTGAAGACCATCGGCTGTACCTCCTTGAAACCGGGGAGGGGTTCGGTGGCCGGCTTCTTGGAATCAGTGAGTGTGTCCCCGATCTTGATTTCAGCCGTCGACTTGATATTGCCGATGAAGTAGCCGACATCGCCGGCACTCATGGAGTGAGTGGAGGTCATTTTCGGCGTGAAGATTCCGACCTCCTTGACCTCGTAGGATTGGTTGGTGGACATCAGTTTCACCTGCGTGCCGGGCTTGAGATCACCGGAGAAGACGCGGATGTAACTGACAACCCCACGGTAGGTATCAAAGAGCGAGTCAAAGACAAGCGCACGCAGGATCCCGTCACCCTCGGGGGGTGGGGGGATACGCTCCACAACGGCTTCGAGGATATCTTCAATACCTATCCCTGCCTTGGCGCTGGCAGGAATGGCCTCGTCGGCAGGAATGGCCAGCAGGTCCTCCAACTGCTTCTTGACGGCAGGAAGATCGGCATTGGGCAGATCAATCTTGTTGATGACCGGGATGATGGTCAGACCCTGCTTGTGCGCGAGGTGGATATTGGCCATGGTCTGGGCCTCGACTCCTTGAGCGGCATCCACAATCAGGATGGCACCTTCGCAGGCGGCCAGGCTTCGGGAGACCTCGTAGGCGAAGTCGACATGGCCCGGAGTGTCCATGAGATTGAGCGTGTAATCCTGACCGTTTTTGGCCCGGTACTGCATGGAGACAGGGTGGGACTTGATCGTGATACCTCTCTCCCTCTCCAGGTCCATGGAGTCCAGAACCTGCTCCTGCTTATCCCTATTGGCAATCGTGTTGGTGACCTCAAGCAGTCGATCCGACAGGGTGGTCTTCCCATGATCGATGTGGGCAATGATACAAAAGTTGCGGGTATTCTTTACGGACATGGGAAGCCAGTGAATATCGTTGAGTGAAGAAACCGGGTCAACACTGATGGCTCGCCGGAGTGCAATTACCTTGATTCCCCAAAGAGTGGGGCAGAGTGTTTGCTGGCATGAGCATGGAGGATAAGGAGAAATCTCAGAGTCCAAACATCTTGGTCTGGATCATGTTTTTTATCCTGTCCGTTTTAGTCATGGTGCCTCTGATCTCAATCAGCATGGCGATCCAAAAAATCGGGGAAAAGCCCCGCCACCGAGAGAGCCTTAAAAAGTTGGGCTCAAGCATTCCTACGGATACAGCACACGATCCTTCG
>CAIZIQ010000136.1 GCA_903933015.1 uncultured Spartobacteria bacterium
CTCTGCCGTGGCTCGCGCCGCCATGCAGAAGCCAAGGTCAACGCGGCCTTCGCCGGCGACGCCATCATCGAGTACGGCAGCGTAAACCTTTCCGTCGCAATTGCCGTCGAGGATGGTCTCGTCACCCCGGTGATCCGCGATGCCCAGAAGCTCTCGCTCAAGGAAATTAGCGCCGCCGTCAAGGACCTCGCGCTCCGTGCCCGTGACAAGAAGCTCAAGCCCGAGGAATACGCAGGCGGCACCATCACCGTCTCCAACCTCGGCTCCTATGGCATCGAGCAATTCTGCGCCATCGTGAATCCTCCCCAGGCCGCCATTCTCGCGGTCGGAGCCATCGTCAAGAAGCCCGTGGTCAACAGCCGTGACGAGATCGAGATCGGCCACCGCATGAGCATTACTCTCAGCGGCGATCATCGCGTCGTCGATGGGGCAGTCGCGGCCGAATATATGTCAGCACTCCGTAAGCTGCTTGAGTCCCCGGCGCTATTGCTCCTCTAAGGAGCAATAGCTGGCTTGGGATTTTGGCGCAGGGTGTTGTTACTGCTCGGTCGGCGTAGGACTACTACGCCTTCCCTCGCGACGCCTAGCCCTGCATACAAACTTCCAAGCCAGATTTTCAATAGGTAGAGTTGTTTTCGAAAAAATGAAATATGTCTACGAGCTAGCAGTTGCAAACGTCAGAAAGTTTGACAGTCGGGCTATCGATAACCGTAAGAGCAAAAATGAGTCATTTCTTACGGCTCTAAGAAAGACAATGATTGATTTGGAATATATAGAGATATTCGAAAATCCTGAGTCAACTAACGATCCTCATGAAGAAAAAGTAAAATTATTTGAAGGACTTAAAGAGGACTGGATGGAATGGAGAATAACTTTTATCCCGGATCTTTATTCAATCGATGTTAAAGCACGAGAAGTTCGATTGTTTGAGATTGAGGACACTTCACCATTAACAGATCGCAAGATAGCTAAGCTTATAGATTTTTGGTGGTTTATGGACAACGAGTCGTGGGATGTGAAGTGCTTTGTTTTTGATAGATACGGCCACAATCATAGGGAAATAAACCTTCAAGACGGGGCAATAATTGAAATGGGGGTTGAGCCTAATTCTGAGACTCACAAATTTGTGGCGCAAAAACTGGGCTTCAAGCACCAAGTTAATAGGCCTTCTGAACAAAATGGCTAATAGCCCCCTCCCCCAAGCCTGCTACAAAACTCCACGGCGCGGGTTTCTGACCAGTATTCCTTCCCGAGGGTGAGGAAGCCGAGGTGGCCGCCGCTTTCGGGAAGTTCGAGGAAAAGATGAGGGTTAGCTTCGGCCTCTTCCCTTGGAAAACATTCGGGACCGAGGAAGGGATCGTTGAGTGCATTGATGAGGAGGGTCGGCACGGTGATTCCTGTGAGTGATGGCTTGCTGCTGGCCTTTGCCCAATAATCCTCGGCGCTGAGAAATCCATTCAGTGGAGCGGTGTAGGTTCCGTCAAATTCACGGAAGGTCCGGATGTGATCGAGTCCCTCTGTGGAGATCCCGCCGGGGAATACCGTGGCCTTCTCACGGATTTTTCGACGGAGATCGCGCATAAAGTGGTTCATGTAGATGCTGTTGATACGGCTCTCCAGCGCCAACGCACTCGATGCGAGATCGCACGGCACGGAGAACGTCACCACTCCCTTGATAGCTGGATTGATCGATGAGCCATGATCTCCCAGGTATTTAAGGGTGAGGTTTCCTCCGATGCTGAAGCCGACCAAGACAATGGTTTGGTAAGTACCCGCGGCATGGTTGATCACGCACTGGAGATCTTCCCAGGCACCACTGTGGTAGGTGCGTAGGAGACGATTCATCTCCCCGCTGCAGCCTCGGAGATTCCAGGCCAGCGTGTCCCATCCGGTTCGATGGAAGGCGGCAGCCATCCCCTGCACGGAGGCATTCGCGGAGTTCCCCTCAAGCCCATGGGTGATAATGACAAGGGACTGCGAGCGGTGATCGCGATTCCAATCGAGATCGAGAAAGTCGCCGTCAGGAGTCTCGATGCGTTCCCTCTCGTTGGTGATCGTGGGTACACGCCTCAACAGAACAGGAAGAATCGTCTGGAGATGCCCATTCGCCAGTCCCCATGGCGGTCTGTAGGTGGAGGATGCAATCAGGGGCATAAAACCTACAGGCTAACATCCTTCCGCGATTTGACAATCTAGCTAGTCTGGCTAGATTAAAACCATGAACTGGCAATTACAGGATGCAAAGAATCAGCTGAGCGAGGTGGTAAACCGAGCTC